>JAHAZN010000073.1 GCA_018385335.1 Prevotella sp. | reverse complement strand
GTGTTGTGTAATATGAAAAATAGGGCTGACACCTGTGTGTATCAGCCCTATTTTATTGCTTATAACGAACGGTCTTTCCCCGCTGTCGTCCACATCTGCTCATTAAAGGATGCGCCCGGTGATGCGGAGGGTCATACAGGGATAAACAGTAATCTTACTCAATGTCTTGATGGCATCACCACCATCGCCATCGGCATCCTCCTCTGTGAGCTCTTTCTTGCCGTTGTCGCCATCAAGATAGACCTTGGGAGTGCCCCAGAACTGAACACCGAGGTCGAACTGAACACCTACACGTTTCTTGGGAACAGCATGACCAAAACCGATGCCGAGATAAGGACGGAAACCTGCTACCTCAAGGGTAGATTTCACATTACCGTCCTGGTCAGGTGCCAGGAAATAATCTCCAAGAGCTAAACCGATACCCTTTCCATCCTGTATCTGAGAAGCCGAGGGTAATTGATGGTTAAAATCATAAATATCTTTTAGTGCACCATCTTCCTTGTTATATACGGAGATAATCTTTGAACCTCCGAAATATGCACCAGCAGTGATACGGAAACCTGTCTTAAAGGGGTGGATATCAAAGAGGATATGACCTGTGGTCATGCTGGTCTTGCCCTGTACATCCATCTGATCGGGAAGTGTATTGCCCGTAAATGATTCGTAGTCATTTGCATATTGACCAACTTCCAAATCCAACTCTGTATCTACCTTGACATTAGGGAAATAGTCAACACCGGCACGAACGCCCACATAGGGAGTAAGACAGGTGGCGGCATCGATAGTGATACCGGTGAGACCAGCACCGACACTGATACCTACACGATTACCCAAACCATAAAACTCTTGTGCGGAAGCATGGCTCATACCCAACAACGCTACACCGCAAAGTAATAAAAATTTCTTCATTGCTTACGATTTTTTATTTATAGTGATTATTTTTCCTATCTATGACTAAAAGAGTGGCCCACGCGATAAGGGAGCAACTCATCTCTTTCATCTGCAAAATTAGAGTTTTTTTTCTATTCTACAAGAGAATTATTAAAAAATCTAATAACAACAACAAAAAAAGACAAAAGCGCTATCACCTCACTGATGATAAACGCTTTTGCCTTATTATTACAACATCCACAGACGATAACCATGGATCTTCTCCTTACTTATCAGAACTCTGCCGTCTTGGGCGTACGTGGGAAGGGGATGACATCGCGGATGTTCTGCATACCTGTGATGAAGAGGATAAGTCGCTCGAAACCTAAGCCGAAACCGCCATGGGGGCAAGAGCCGTACTTGCGGGTATCGAGATACCACCACATGTCTTTCATCGGTATATGGCGCTCCTCTATCTCATGGATGAGTTTGTCATAGTTCTCTTCACGCACACTTCCACCGATAATCTCTCCTATCTGGGGGAAGAGCACATCGGTGCCCTGAACGGTCTTTCCATCCTCGTTGATCTTCATATAGAAAGCCTTGATCTCCTTGGGATAGTCGGTCATGATTACGGGCTTCTTGAAGTGCTCCTCAACGAGATAGCGCTCATGCTCGCTGGCAAGGTCCATGCCCCAGCTCACGGGGAACTCAAACTTGCGACCGTCGGCAACAGCCTGCTCAAGAATCTTGATACCCTCGGTATAGGGGAGACGCACAAAGGAGTCGGTCAGCACGCTCTTCAATCTGTCGATGAGTGTCTTGTCAATCATCTTGTTCAGGAACTCAAGGTCATCCTGACAGTTGTCGAGTGCCCACTGAACGCAATACTTAATGAAGTCTTCTTCAAGATCCATCAGGTCGTTCATGTCGATGAACGCCACCTCTGGCTCTATCATCCAGAACTCTGCCAAGTGACGGGGAGTGTTGGAGTTCTCTGCACGGAACGTAGGACCGAAGGTATAGATAGCACCCAGGGCGGTGGCTCCCAGCTCTCCCTCCAACTGGCCACTCACAGTGAGTGAGGTTTGCTTGCCAAAGAAATCATCGTCGTAGATAATCTTTCCTTCCTTGTCTTTCTTCAGGTCATAGAGGTTCTTGGTGGTCACCTGGAACATCTGTCCTGCTCCCTCGCAGTCGCTGGCAGTGATGAGAGGAGTATGGAAATAGCAGAAACCATGGTTATGGAAATACTGATGGATGGCGATAGCCATGTTGTGACGGATACGCATCACAGCACCAAAGGTGTTGGTACGCAGACGGAGGTGGGCAAACTGGCGCATATACTCGAAGCTCTGACCCTTCTTCTGCATAGGATAGTCGCTGCCACAGGTGCCATAGACAGCCAACTCGCGACACTGTATCTCCACACTCTGTCCGGCGCCCTGGCTCTCCACAAGCTCTCCGTTCACGGTGATACATGAACCTGTAGTAATCTGCTTGAGCAGTTCATCGTCGAAGAGAGTAGGATCAACGACCACCTGCACATTCTTGATGGTGGAACCATCATTGAGGGCGATGAAGTCAACGGCCTTACTGCTGCGGTGAGTACGCACCCATCCTCTCACGTTAACCATGCTACCGAAATCCTTTGATTTCAGTAAGTCAACAACTTTTGTTCTCTTTATAGTCTGCATTGTTTTTGTATTTTCTAAAATGAATTATTCGTAGGCACCCATACGCAGGCGGTCAACCTCTTCCTCGGTGAGGTAACGCCAGTCGCCGCGACGGAGGTTCTTCTTGGTGAGACCTGCGAAGAGTACGCGGTCGAGCTTGGTAACACGGTAACCGAGACTCTCGAAGATACGTCTTACGATACGGTTCTTGCCACTGTGAATCTCTATACCTACCTGCTTCTTATCCACTGCATCGGCATACTCCACCTCATCGGCCTTAATCTCTCCATCTTCGAGCGTGATACCATCGCGTATCTGCTGAAGGTCGTGAGCGGTGATGTTCTTGTCAAGATAGACATGGTAAATCTTCTTCTTCAAGAACTTGGGATGAGTGAGCTTGCTGGCCATGTCACCATCGTTGGTGAGGAGCAATACTCCTGTAGTGTTACGGTCGAGACGTCCCACAGGATAGATACGCTCAGGACAGGCTCCCTTCACAAGGTCCATCACTGTCTTACGCTGCTGTGGATCATCGCTGGTGGTTACATAATCCTTGGGTTTATTGAGCAACACATAGACCTTTTTCTCAAGGACAACGGGCTGGTCGTGGAAACTCACCTGGTCGGTGCGCAACACCTTGGTACCCAGTTCAGTCACCACCTCACCATTCACAGTCACCACGCCTGCCTGGATAAAGTCATCAGCCTCACGGCGACTGCAGATACCTGCATTGGCGAGAAACTTATTGAGACGTACGGGCTCATTGGGATCGTAGTTCTCCTCCTTATATTCTATACGCTTCTTCAAGCTGTATTTTGCATTGGGATCATAGTCGGCTGTACGCTGACGGAATCCTCTGTTGTTGAAACCGCCACGCTGCTTGTTGTAACCGCCACCACGCTGCTGATAGCCGCCCAGCTGAACATATACGCAACAAAGCTGCTAAAAGACGCCCTGCTGAACATACAAAACGAAAAACTGATGAAAA
>JAHAZN010000072.1 GCA_018385335.1 Prevotella sp. | reverse complement strand
TGTCTAAACTACCACTTCGAAAAGCCCTGTTTATTTTGTTAGTGGCATTCATGTCAACTATTCCTACTGCCGTGATGGCACAGTCAACAACATCAAGTATCGCCGGAACAGCTACTGATAGCGAGGGCGTGTTGCCGGGTGCAGTGATTACCGCTATCCACACCCCTTCGGGCACACGTTATTCCACAATCGCCAATCAGAAGGGTGCCTATCGTTTTGAAGGACTTCGCACTGGAGGCCCCTATCACGTTGAAGCCACCTATGTGGGACACAATAAGGCCACTGCCTATTTCAGTCGTCTCCAGCTCGGCGAGGTTTATGAATGTCATCTCCACCTGGCCGATGGCAACGAGCTCACTGAGGTAGTAGTGAAGGGAAAGAATACACGAAAAGTGAAGACTGGAGGATCTGAGCACATCATGGCCGACGAGATAGAGAATACACCTGCCGTAGAACGATGGATAGACGACATCACACGTCTCTCGCCATATTTCATGGGCAATGCCTTTGGCGGACGTGACCAGGGCATGAACAACTACAGCATCGATGGTGCCAACTTCAACTTCAACATGGGTCTCGACCGTGGTCGTCTGCCAGCAGACAACCGTCCCATCTCTATCGACGCGCTCGAGGAGGTGCAGATCGTCACCTCTGCCTTCGACGTGAAAAACAGTAATTTCATGGGGGCTTCTGTCAACATGGTGACCAAGAAGGGAACCAATACCTTCCGTGGCACCGCCTATACTTTCTTCAAGAACGAGTATCTGCGTGGCAACGAGGTGGGTGGCGAGTTCCTCGGCAAGCGTGAGCGCGAGCAACGCAACATCTACGGCATCACCCTCGGCGGACCTATTCTGAAGGACAAACTCTTCTTCTTCGTCAACGGCGAGTATGAGCACTCGCCCTACCCTATCTACAAATGGAACCTCTCTGCCGACGGCAAGGCAGACGCCTCGAAACTCATCTCGCGTGTGACAGATGCCGACATGGCAGCCTTCGCTGGGGTGCTGAAAAACAAATATGGATGGGACCCAGGATCGTGGAACGACTTCAGCGGCAACAACGACACCTACCGTCTGCTTGCCCGCTTAGACTGGAACATCTCCGACAAACACCATGCCATGCTGCGCTATAACTTCACCGGCAAGACCAAGGACAACCCAGCCTCCGGCGGTGGTCTCGTGAACACTCCCGTAAGCGCCTACTCACAGACCTTCCGCGGCTCTACCTGGCAGCGCAAGGACAATGTCCACTCGCTCACCCTCGAGGTGAACAGCATGTTGCCCAAGCAGATACATAACACCCTGCGTGCCAGCTTCACCTTCAACGATGCCAACAACCGCGAGAGCGAGGCTGCGTTCCCCACGATAGAGATACAGAAGGAGGACGAGGGTGGTGTGAGCCGTCCCTTCATGAATGCGGGCTACGACCAACACGCATGGAACAACGGTATCAAGGAGCGTGTGTGGAACGTGGAAGACTATGCCACGATGCTCGTAGGCAATCATTTCCTCACCACGGGTATGGCCTTTGAGCGCATCACCTCATACAACTGCTACATGCGCTATGGTGCGGGCTACTACCGTTATAAGACCTTCGACGACTTCGTCAACGGGGCTCAGCCTATCGCCTTTGCCATGACCTATTCGCTCACTGGCGAGAAGGAAGCTAAGGCTGAGGTGGGCTACAACCGATTCTCATTCTACACACAGGACGAGTGGCGCGTGAACAACCGCCTGCGCCTGCTCCTCGGACTGCGCTTTGACCTACCTAACTATACCAACCACCGCTATGAGAACCCTGCCGTGAAGGAACTCGCCGATAAGTATGGTGAGCACCTCAACACGGGCGAGTGGCCTAAGGCCCGTCTGCTCTTCTCTCCGCGTGTGGGCTTCAACTACGACCTGACGGAGGATGGCAGTCTGCGTCTGCGCGGAGGGTCGGGCATCTTCACCGGACGCTTCCCGCTGGTCTATCTCTCTAAGATGCAGGAGGGCAGCGGAATGTTGCAGACCACTGTGCAGGACACCGGCAACAACGGCATCCTGGCTCATCTCACCGGTGGTGTGCGCACTCCCGAGCAGGTGCTGGCAATGGTGGCTGCTTCAGGCGACGATGCACTCAAGAGTAAGTTTCCCACCCAGCCAGGTGCCAAGAACAACCTTGTGACCATCGACCGCAACTTCAAGATGCCACAGGTGTGGAAATCGACACTCGCCGCCGACTATAAGCTCCCTCTTCCCTTCGATGCCGAACTGACCCTCGAAGGAACCTTCGCCAAGGATATCAACGCCATCACTGCCTATGATGCCAACATCAACAAGGAGAAGGTGGAGGCGAAACGCTTTGGCGGCAACGACAACCGCTTCTTCTATCCTGGTGCAGCAGACAAACGCATAGAGAAGAACAACGGCTATGCCTATGTGGTGACCAACACCAGCAAGGGTTACTCAGCCAACCTCATGGCTCAGCTCAAGATGACCCCCGTGAAGGATCTCAACCTCATGGCTGCCTATACCTATACTGTATCAAAAACGCTCAACAGCGCCCCCAGTAACCAGGTGGAAGGCTGGGACTGCAAGAACCAAGCATCGGTCAACGGCTTCAACTATCTCGAGACCTCTAATGCCAGATATATCGCATCGCCTCACCGCGTCATCGCATCGGCAAGCTATCGGTTTACCGACACGCGCGACCGTATCTCTACCTTCGTCTCCCTCTTCTATGAGGGTCGCCGCATGGGCTCCTACACCTATGTCTATTTAGACGACATGAACAACGACGGCGTGAAGGGCAACGACCTGCTCTATGTGCCCGCCACCAAAGATGAGCTCCTCTTCAAAGAGTTCACTGCTGCCGGCCATACCTACACCGTCGATGAACAGCGAGATGCTTTCTGGGCCTTCGTCAATCAAGACGACTATCTGAAAGACCGCAAGGGCAAGTATGCCGAGCCCTTTGCTGCCTTCAACCCCTGGTGTCACCGTTTCGACCTTCGACTGATGTGGGAATTTAAGATGATGACTGGCAAACAGAAGAACCGCCTGCAGCTCTCCTTCGACATCCTCAACGTGGGCAACCTGCTCAACAACAACTGGGGCGTGCAGAAGATGGCCAAAGATGGAACAGCCACCCAGCCACTCAAGCGTGTGGGCGTGAACGAGAACAATGTGCCCATCTATCAGATGACCACCTACACCGAGAACGGACAGACGAAACTCATCGACCGCACCTTCGACCGCTATTTCAATGCCTCTAACTGCTGGCAGATGCAGGTGGGTGTGAAATATCTGTTCAACTGATGCACCGAGATATAATAAGACGTCATTTTCAGCGTTAAGACATTAGAATGAGAAAGCGCCATCAACTTCTACTCACCATCGCCGTTGCCCTCGTGGTTGTTGCGGCGGTGGTTGCTGTGTTGCTTACACAAGCCCTTCGCCCTGCTAAACATGTGGTGGTGATGTTTTCCAACACCGCCGATCAGTATGCCTATGTCGAGTTCAGGAAAACTTTGGAGAAGAAATTTGATAAGCTCGGAGTGAAGGCCGACATCACCTATCTCTATCTTGAGTGTGAACGCTTTTCCCACGACATCGAGATACAGCACGCCAAGGTGCTGGTAGAGGATGTGATGCGCAGCCGAAGGATAGATGCCCTCATCACCGTGGGCGACCAAGCCACCTATTCTCTGGCACAGACGGGGATGGATATTGTTCACAACGTGCCCTGGGTCTTCGTGGGCGTGATGTACCCCAACGCCAAGATTTTGGAGAACCATACCAATCTCCGCGGCTTCACCAACACCCCCGACGTGCCCCGCAACATTCTGCTCTCCAAGACGCTGACGGGCAATGCCGCCACCTTCACCCTCATCGACCGCACCTATCTCGACAAGCTGACAATGCGCAACATCAACGAGCAGTTAGCCGGACGCAACGACATCATCAACAATCTCGACTGGAAATATGCCATCGTACAGTTGGAGCAGCTCAACCGCGACAAAGGCTCCATCACTCCCTTCTCTTTGCGCAATATCTCCAGCAACACCGCCATGAAGGAAGATCAGGCCTATCAGGGCACGATGAACCTCCTCCATGCCACACGTCGATATAGCGAGATGACCTATATCCAGTTTAAGTTTGACACCGCTGCCCTTGCCCTTATCGGTTTCCGCATGGAGAAACCCATGCTCACGGCCGTGTGGCTGGAGTTCGGCAAGCCAGGGAGCAACTTCCTCGGTGGCTATTTCGTGTCGGGCACCACCATGGCCAACGATGCTGCTACCTCGCTCAGCGAGACCTTCAAGGGACAGCGTTCAAAAGGCCCACAGCTCAGGGCATCGAAAAACGACTATCTCATCGACTATCAAGTGGCAAAACGCTATGGTTATACCATCGAAACGCTGCCAGAGGGGATGAAAGTCGTCAACCTCGGATGGAGAGACCGCTATCCACGAATGACCACAACACTCATCACGCTCGCCATCCTTCTCATTCTTTCGCTCTTCATCTACATGTACATCGTGATGCGTCGCGAACGCAAAGAGAAGAGGATAGCCATGGAACAGAAAGAACATGAGCAGCAGATGTATAGCATGGCCGTGCTCAACAGCAACACCTTTGTCTGGGAACGCATGGGAGATGTGCTCAACATCACCAACTCCTTCTGGCAACACTTCAACCTTCACGCTCACCCCATCGACATCCACGACTTCGCACGCTTCATCCATCCCGATGATGTGCCCATCTATCTGGATGGAACAAAGAAGACCATGCGCGGAGAGACCTCTACCAACGAGGTGAGGGCCGACTTCACCGGTCAGGGCACCTACAGCTGGTGGCAGATAAGGGCGAGGGGCATCGTCAATGAGGAGGGCAAGTTTGTGAAATCTTACGGAATGCTCATCGATGTCGAAGACTTCAAGCAGCGTGAGCAGGCTCTTGAAGAAGCACGTAAACTGGCGGAAGAGGCTAACCTCAAGGAGTCGTTCCTGGCTAATATGAGCCATGAGATACGCACACCGCTCAACGCCATCGTGGGCTTCTCTAACCTGCTGGCGAGCAACGAGGAGTTTGAGGAAGAAGACCGCAAGATGTTTATCGACACCATCAACAAGAACAACGACCTGCTGCTCAAGCTCATCAACGACATCCTCGACATCTCACGTATCGAGTCGGGACAGATGGCCTTTTCCATCAAACCTTCGTCGATGCAGGAGATGATGGGACATGTCTTCCAGTCGTTCTCTGTACAGGTGCCCAAACATCTCGACTTCATCTTCGATCATCCCAACTACGATGTGATGGTCAACATGGATGCCATGCGTATGCAACAGGTGATGACCAACTTCCTCACCAACGCTGCCAAGTTTACTCCCGAGGGCTCTATCACGCTCGGATGGAACTACAATAACCTTACCGACGAGATAGAGGCTTATGTAGAAGATACGGGTATTGGTCTGTCAGAGGGCGACCGCAAAATGGTCTTCAGTCGTTTCTATAAGATAGATGAGTTTAAGCAGGGCACTGGCCTCGGCCTCTCTATCTGTAAGGTGATAGTGAGTCGTCTCAGCGGCCGTATCAGCGTGAAGTCAACCCTCGGCAAGGGTAGCCGCTTCTCTGTCTTCCTAAGAGTAACGGGGGGGGTAATCTCTTCCCCCTCAAGATAATCCCATGACCGCATATTGATGCTGATCCGGGGAAATCTTCGACTTACACAGCATGCTTCGAATAACACGTATTTTCTGTCCATGAAAGTCATCGACTTACACGTTTTTTATGATCGAATATTAGCGTATGCTGTCTTTGAGAAACGGCGAGAGGGTGAGTATGAGTTAGATGATTAAGAGAAAACATGATAGAAAATTCGTCTTTCTCTTTGGAATTGTGTACTTTTGCAACCTGTTAAACGAAAAATATTACAAAAAGAAACTTTGATATGGGAAAAGTGATTCTCACCGGTGACCGTCCTACCGGAAAACTTCATTTAGGACATTACGTAGGCTCGCTCCGCCGCAGAGTGCAGTTGCAGAATGCAGGTGACTACGATAAGATGTTTGTCTTTATGGCTGACGTTCAGGCGCTGACCGACAATGCTGATAACCCAGAGAAGATAAGACAGAACATCATCGAGGTGGCCCTCGACTACCTCGCCGCCGGTCTTGACCCCGAGCGTTGCACCCTCTTCATACAGAGTCAGATTCCAGAACTTGCTGAGTTGACCACCTATCTGATGAACCTCATCACCGTGTCACGCGTGCAGCGTAACCCAACGGTGAAGACAGAGATAAAGATGCGTAACTTCGAGGCCAACATCCCCCTGGGATTCTTCTGCTATCCTGTGAGTCAGGCGGCCGACATCACTCTCTTCAAAGCAACTACGGTACCTGCCGGCGAAGACCAGGAGCCAATGCTTGAGGTGACGAGAGAGTTGGTGAGACGCTTCAACCAAGTGTATGCTCCCGTCTTGGTGGAGCCAGAGATTATGCTGCCCGAGAACACCACATCACGCCGTCTCCCCGGCACCGACGGCAAGGAGAAGATGAGCAAGAGTCTTGGTAACTGCATCTATCTGAGCGACTCAGAAGCTGAGGTATGGAAGAAGGTGAAGAAGATGTCGAATGGTGCACCGAGAATGAGCATGGATGAGCCAGGCAACCTCGAGGGCAATGCCGTATTCACCTATCTTGAGGCATTCAGCACCGAGGACGACTTTGCCAACTACTGGCCTGAGTTTAAGACGCTCGACGAACTGAAGGCACAGTATGTGAAGGGTGGAATAGGCGATGGCACATGTAAGAAGTTTCTCAATACCATTCTCAACAACATGCTGGAGCCCATGCGCAAGCGCCGTCATGAGTTTGAACAGGATATCCCCGAAATCTACAACCTACTAAAGAAGGGAACAGAGAAGGCTCGCGAGACTGCAGCCCAGACGATGGACGAGGTGCGCCACGCCATGCGTATCGACTATTTCGATGATGCCGAACTGATAAGGAGTCAGGCGGAGAAATTCAAGACAAAATAAGCTAATAAAAACGACTGGTTCTTATGGGAATCCGGTCGTTTTTATTTTTAGTAATTCATTCACTTCCCATAGTTCTCACGGAGATGCTCCTCATATTCAGCAATCTCCCGCTCACCGATATGCGCCAGTCTGTAGTGCTCGTCATGCCCTTCCCAACTGCCTGCAATGAGTCCTTCTTGAATGAAGATGCTGGTGAGAATGGGGGTGAAATATCTTATGTCCTGGTTGGGGTAGTTAATAAGCATCTTCGTGTACACCGGCAACGGCTCGTCCGCTCGGCTCGTTCATGTTCTTAAAAGCCTTGTCCCAGGCCAATGCTTCGGCGGTGGAGCATGCCACACTCGGCACGCTCGGCACGCTGCGTGCAGCACTGTCGGAGGGGAAGTGCTCTGCGAAGATTGATCGGTAATAGTATTCCTCTTTGTTGCGCGGCGGATTGATGGGGAAGCGCTCGGCGGCATGAGCTATCTGTTCGTCGGTGACGGCAGAGGCTGTGATCTGTTTCAGCGTGTCTATCCACGAATAACCCACACCGTCGCTGAACTGTTCCTTCTGTCGCCAGGCTACCTCTGCGGGAAGCATATCGCTGAATGCCTCGCGCACAATCTTCTTCTCCATGGTTTGGCCCGGACACATCTTGGCCTCGGGGTTGGTGCGCATGGCCACGTCGAGAAACTCCTTGTCGAGGAAGGGCACACGGCCCTCTACCCCCCATGCCGACAGACTCTTGTTGGCACGCAGACAGTCGTAGAGATAGAGCTTTGAGAGCTTGCGCACCGTCTCCTCATGGAACGAACGGGCATCGGGGGCCTTGTGGAAATAGAGGTAACCACCGAAAATCTCGTCGGCACCCTCGCCGGAAAGCACCATCTTAATGCCCATCGACTTGATGACGCGTGCAAGGAGATACATAGGGGTTGAGGCACGTACGGTGGTCACATCATAGGTCTCAATGAAATAGATGACATCGCGGATGGCGTCGAGACCTTCCTGGATGGTATAGTTGATTTCGTGATGAACAGTGCCGATATGGTCGGCTACGAGCTTGGCCTTGGCTAAGTCTGGTGCCCCTTTAAGACCGACGGCAAACGAATGGAGACGAGGCCACCATGCACGGGTGGAACCATCGTCCTCGATACGTTTCTCAGAGAATCGCTCGGCAATGGCACTGATGACCGATGAGTCGAGACCACCGGAAAGCAATACGCCGTAGGGCACATCGCTCATCAGTTGGCGTTTCACGGCATCCTGCAGAGCGTCGCGGATGGCTGCCGACGAGGCCGCATTGTCTTTCACTGCCTCATAGTCCATCCAGTCGCGCTGATAATACCTTGTCATCTTCCCTTCCTTGCTGCTGAAATAATGTCCGGGCAGGAAGGGTTCATAGCGGTCGCACTGTCCCTCCAGCGCCTTCAGTTCACTCGCCACATACACCTTCCCATCGTCATCGAAACCGATATAGAGGGGGATGACACCGATAGGGTCGCGTGCGATGAGGTATTCATCACGCTCAGCATCATAGAGTGCAAAGGCAAAGATACCGCTGAGGTCCTCGAGGAAATGGATGCCCTTGTCGCGATAGAGTGCGAGAATCACCTCACAGTCGCTGCCGGTTTGGAAATGGTAGCTTTCGGCATAACGACGGCGTATATCCTGATGGTTGTAAATCTCACCATTGACAGCCAGCACCTGTTTCATATCCGGACTAAACAGCGGCTGTTTGCCCGACTCGGGATCGACGATAGACAGACGTTCGTGAGCCAGGATGGCAGATCCTCCACAGTAGATGCCACTCCAGTCGGGACCACGATGACGGATTTTCTGACTCATACGGAGTGCCTTTTGGCGAAGTTCAGTAGTCTGCTCCTGAATGTTGAAAATGGCGACTATTCCACACATAGTTGTTTGAAATTTGATGAATGATAATATGATAGAAAATTATCCCCCCATCTTCCTTGCGCGAAGGAAGAGAGGGGGATGACGTTTTATTATTAATTGAAACAACTCTCTCCATGCTCATAGATATCGAGCCCTTCTTCCTCGATACGTTTGTCAACACGGATACCCTTGACAAACTTGAGACCCCAGAAGAGCAGGACACCGGTGATAGCAGCCCAGAGGTCGATGACAAGCACACCGAAACACTGTGCGCCGAAGAATCCCCAGCCGCCGCCTGTGAGTGCGCCACCCTCGATGGCCAGCAGTCCTGTCATCACTGTTCCGAGGATACCACACACGCCATGAACGGAGCTGGCACCTACAGGGTCATCGATATGAAGTTTGGTATCGATAAACTCGATAGAGAACACAAGCGCCACACCGCAGACAAGTCCGATGACTACCGCAGCCCAGGGAGCAACCAAGTCGCAACCAGCTGTGATACCTACAAGTCCCGCCAGCACACCGTTGAGTGTGAGAGACAATGAGGGTTTACCATATTTGATCCATGAGGTAAACATCGTAGCAAAACCACCTGCTACAGCAGACAGGTTGGTAGTGAGGAACACATGAGAGATGGCCACACGGTTCACTTCACCCGAAGCAGCCAACTGCGAACCGGGGTTGAAACCAAACCATCCGAACCAGAGGATGAACACACCGAGCGCAGCCGCCATCAGGTTATGACCGGGGATGGCGCGGCTCTTGCCATTCTTGTCATATTTGCCGAGACGTGGTCCAAGACAGATGGCACCCACGAAGGCGAGCACACCACCTACAGAGTGGACGATTGCAGAACCAGCAAAGTCATGGAATGTGGCACCGAAGGTGGTCATCATGAAGCTCGTCTCATCGCCGTTGCACAGCCAGCCTCCACCCCAGGTCCAGTGGCCGGAGATAGGATAGATAAGCAGTGAGATGAAGACAGAATAGATGACATACATCGAGAACTTGGTACGCTCAGCCATCGCACCGGAAACGATGGTGGCACTGGTAGCGCAGAACACCGTCTGGAAGATAAGGAATCCCTCTACGGGAAGACCATTATCGAAGAACGAGAGGTCGCCGAAGTTAGGTGTTCCCACGAAACCCTCGCCATTGTTGCCGAACATCAGACCGAAGCCGATGAACCAGAACAGCAGAGAGCCGAAGGTGAAATCGACAAAGTTCTTAAACAAGATATTAGCGGTATTCTTACTACGGGTGAAACCAGCTTCGCAGAGCGCGAAACCAGGCTGCATGAAAAAGACAAGCATAGCAGCAAGCAACATCCACACGGTATCCAATGACGCAGCTAAATCGTCGGGCGTTATCGCCAAATATAATGAAGTCATAGTTTTACTGATTTAATGAGTAAATAATGTTTTTGTGTTGAATCCCATTCCCCGCCGTTATCCTCCATTCACGGGGAAGAAATCATTGTTGTCGTAGCTGATGGCTATCAGTTTTCCTGTTCTGCATTATAGAGGGCGATGTCACCACGCTCAGCAGTACGTATTCGTATGGCATCCTCGATGGGGATGACAAAGATGCGCCCGTCACCAATCTCTCCTGTCTGTGCAGCCTTCTGGATGGCGTCAAGTGTACGTTCCACATTCTTATCCCTAACAACCACATTGATGAGTATTCGCTCAATACAACTAGTGTCGTACATCACACCACGGTAAATGCGTGCCTGGCGCATCTTGCCTTCTCCTCTTACATCATAATAAGAGAACCATTCGATGTCGGCGGCAAGCAAGGCTTCTTTTACATCCTCAAACTTGGTTTTACGGATGATAGCTTCAATCTTTTTCATTTTTACCTCTCTTTTAAATTAAACATTACACACTATCTGTGACATTTTGTTATCTTTCGATTGCAAAATTACAGCATTGTGTAATGAAAACAAAGATTATTAGTTCAAAAAGATAAGCAAAATAGCATTTTATTAACAACTAACATTATTTTCATCATGTTTAATAACAGATTGTAAGTTATGGGCAGTTATTTTGTTATAATTTGCAATTTTAATACAAAAAGTACATCAAAACTCACTATTTTTTATATAAAAATCTTGCAAAACGGTTTATCTTTGCACCGAAATAAAAACAGAATGTAAATTATTTAAGGTAGAAGAAAAGCTTATGACAGAGACCATCAAGTTTGTCAAGATGCACGGGGCCGGTAACGACTATATCTACGTCAATACCTTATTATATAACATCCCCGACCCGAGCTCAGCCGCCATCAAGTGGAGTGCTCCCCACACGGGTATTGGCAGCGATGGTCTGGTGTTGATAGGCGGGTCGCCCATTCCTGAAGCCGATTTCTCAATGCGAATATTCAATGCTGATGGTTCGGAGGCCATGATGTGCGGCAACGCATCGAGATGTATTGGCAAATACCTTTATGAGAAAGGGTTAACACGAAAGACCGTCATCAGACTATTGACGCTCTCCGGTGTGAAGACGCTCCATCTTCACCTCAACAAAGAGGAGAACATGGTGGAGACAGTGACAGTGGATATGCTGTCGCCTACCCTTGTAAACGAGCACCAATGTGCGAGACCTTCGGGAATGACAGACGAGGAACTGGAGGTTAAGGGGAGAAAGGTAAAGGGAACATTTGTCTCGATGGGCAACCCACATTTTGTTGTATTCACGGATAATATTGACAAAGTTGATGTGGCGGGGTGTGGAGCCACATTGGAACGTCATGAAGTCTTTCCTGAGCGGTGTAACATCGAGTTTGCCCAGATGATGGAAAACGGGAGTATCAGAACACGCGTATGGGAACGAGGCAGCGGCATCACCATGGCATGTGGCACAGGAGCCTGTGCTACTGCTGTAGCAGCTGCACTCACCTGTCGCAGTGGCCGGAAATCTACTGTGGTGATGGATGGCGGTGTGCTGAACATTGAATGGAGCGAAGACGATGGGCATGTGTATATGACCGGTCCTGCAGCCTTCGTGTTTGAGGGTGAGATCGCCCTTTAGAGAAAAACAAGCAAACTTCAATAACAATCAATAAAGAACAAAAGAGAATATGGCATTAGTAAACGAACATTTCCTGAAATTACCGAGCAACTACCTGTTCGCAGACATCGCCAAGAAGGTGAATGCTTTTAAGGTGTCGCACCCCCACGCTGAGGTGATCAGCCTGGGAATAGGCGACGTCACCCAACCGCTCTGCCCTGCTGTGCGCGAAGCCATGCACAAGGCTGTTGACGAGATGGGGAGCAAGGAGAGCTTCCATGGCTATGGTCCCGAACAGGGTTATGCCTTCCTGCGTGAGGCTATCGTGAAAAACGATTACCTGCCTCGCGGCATCCACCTCGACCCCAGCGAAATCTTTGTCAACGATGGTGCGAAGAGCGACACGGGAAACATCCAGGAGCTCGTGAGATGGGACAATAGCATCGGCGTTACCGACCCCATCTATCCCGTTTATATCGACTCCAACGTGATGATAGGACGTGCTGGAGTGTTACAGGACGGCAAATGGAGCAATGTGGTTTATATGCCCTGTACAGCAGAGAACAACTTCGTACCTCAGTTGCCCGACAAGCGTGTGGATATCATCTATCTCTGTTATCCCAACAATCCCACGGGAACAATGATCACCAAGGAAGAACTGAGGAAATGGGTGAACTATGCTATCAAGAACGATACACTCATCTTCTATGATGCCGCCTACGAAGCCTATATCAGGGAAGACGATGTGCCCCACTCTATCTACGAGATAAAAGGTGCGCGCAAGGTGGCTATAGAGTTTAGAAGCTACTCTAAGACCGCCGGCTTCACCGGTGTGAGATGCGGCTATACCGTGGTACCCAAGGAGCTCACCGCCTCAACCCTCAGCGGAGAGCGTGTTCCTCTCAACCCAATGTGGAACAGGAGACAGTGCACCAAATTCAACGGTACGAGCTACATCAGCCAGCGAGCAGCCGAAGCGACCTACTCACCCGAGGGGCGCGAACAGGTGAAGGAGGTGATCGACTACTATATGAACAACGCCAAGATGATGCACGACACGCTCACCTCCTTGGGCATAGAGGTGTTTGGAGGTAAGAACGCACCCTATCTCTGGGTGAAGACACCCGACGGGAGCGGGAGCTGGAGGTTCTTCGAACAGATGCTCTACAATGCACATGTGGTCTGCACACCTGGCGTAGGCTTCGGTCCGAGTGGCGAGGGATATGTGCGACTCACAGCCTTCGGCGAACGCAACGACTGCGAAGAGGCACTGGAGCGAATCACCCAATGGCTGAAATGAGCCTACCGACACAAAGACTAAACAGACACAACACAAAAACAACACAATAAACACAAAAACGAACGTCTGCCCAACACAGAAACTAAACAGGCGTAACTAACTAAAGTTTTTAATTCATTAAACAAACAAGATGATGAAAAGAGTAAAAAGATTGGGTATGCTGGTCATGATGATGGCCGCTACCATGACAGTGGGAGCACAGGACAATGTAGAAGCAACTGTTTCTGCCGACGTAGTCAACCAGTATATCTGGCGTGGTACCCAGTGTGGCGAAGCCTCTATCCAGCCCACCCTTGGTGTGAGCTATAAGGGATTGTCGCTCACCGCATGGGGGAGCACCGAGATGGCTCCCAAGTCTGGCACCCCCTATTGTTCAGAGTTCGACCTCACCTTAGGTTATAGCGTCGGAGGTTTCAATGTAGGCGTTACCGACTATTGGTTCTCCAGAGGTGGCGATGCAGCCGGCCGTTACTTCATGTACGAGAGTCACCGCACCAACCACATGTTTGAGGCTAATATCGGCTACGACTTCGGTCCTGTGTCAGTGCAGTGGTACACCATCTTTGCCGGCGACGACTACAAGAAGGTGGCTGACGACGGGACAATCGACCGCGCTTACTCATCTTATGTAGAGGTGGCAGCCCCCTTCACACTCGGAGGACTCGACTGGAACGCTGCCATTGGAGCATCTCCTCTCAAGACCCAGCTCTATTGCAACGACGGATTTGCAGTGACCAACATATCACTGAAAGCCTCAAAGGACATCGTAGTGACCCCAAGTTTCAGTATCCCCGTGTTTGCACAGGTGGTAGCCAACCCCGCTGATCAGAAGTCCTACTTCGTCTTCGGTTTCACACTCAAACCATAAGTAACGTGCCCTCAGCAGAGGGCACCTCCTCCCTCCCCCTAAAGAGAGACAAGAGAAAATTTCCTAAAGACACAACAACTCAAAAACTCAAATAACATGACAAACTTAAGATTTCAGGTTGTAGGTGAGGCTTTTAAGAAAAAGCCCGTTGAAGTGAAGACACCCGCAGAACGCCCTTACGAGTATTTCGGCAAGAAGGTGTTTAACCGTGAGAAGATGTATAAGTATCTTCCCAAGGATGTCTATGAGAAACTCATCGACGTGATTGACAATGGTACGCGTTTGGATCGTTCCATCGCCGATGCTGTAGCTGCCGGTATCAAGCAGTGGGCAGTGGAGAACGGCGTGACCCATTATACCCACTGGTTCCAGCCCCTCACGGAGGGAACAGCAGAGAAGCACGACTCCTTTATTGAGCACGACTATAAGGGCGGTATGGTAGAGGAGTTTTCCGGCAAGCTGCTGGTACAGCAGGAGCCCGACGCCAGTTCATTCCCCAGTGGAGGTATCCGCAACACCTTCGAGGCACGCGGCTACTCAGCCTGGGACCCCACATCACCCGTTTTCATCATGGACGATACGCTCTGTATCCCCACCATCTTCATCTCTTACACAGGCGAGGCGCTCGACTACAAAGCCCCACTGTTGCGCACCCTTCATGCCGTGAACGTGGCTGCCACTGATGTTTGCCATTATTTCTATCCCGACGTAAAGAAGGTGCAGAGTAACCTGGGTTGGGAGCAGGAGTATTTCCTTGTTGACGAGGGCCTCTACTCAGCCCGTCCCGACCTTCTCCTCACGGGTCGCACACTGATGGGCCACGACTCAGCCAAGAACCAGCAGATGGAAGACCACTATTTCGGCACCATCCCCGACCGTGTTCAGGCCTTCATGAAAGACCTTGAGATTACAGCACTCGAGCTGGGCATCCCCTGCAAGACACGTCACAACGAGGTTGCTCCAAACCAGTTTGAGGTAGCCCCTATCTTCGAAGAGACCAACCTTGCCGTTGACCATAATATGCTTCTCATGCTCATCATGAAGAAGGTGGCCCGCCGACATGGTTTCCGCGCCCTGCTCCACGAGAAGCCCTTTGCAGGCATCAACGGTTCCGGTAAGCACAACAACTGGAGTCTCTCTACCGATACCGGCGTTCTTCTCCATGCCCCAGGCAAGACCCCTATGGACAATCTCCGTTTCGTGACCTTCATCGTGGAGACACTGATGGGTGTTTACAAACACAACGGTCTGCTCAAGGCGAGCATCATGAGCGCCACGAACGCCCATCGTCTCGGAGCCAACGAGGCGCCCCCAGCCATCATCTCTTCGTTCCTTGGCAAGCAGCTCAGCGAGCTTCTCGACCATATTGAGAAGAGCGACAAGGACGACCTCTTCAATATGGCAGGCAAGCAGGGCCTGAAGATGGATATTCCTGAGATTCCCGAACTGCTCATCGACAACACCGACCGCAACAGAACGAGTCCTTTTGCCTTCACTGGCAACCGCTTTGAGTTCCGTGCTGTAGGTTCAGAGGCCAACTGTGCATCGGCAATGATAGCCCTCAACTCTGCAGTGGCAGAGGCGCTTGTTGACTTCAAGGTGCGTGTAGATGCGCTCATCGCCAAGGGTGAGGACACCACTAAGGCCATCGTTGAGGTGATACGCGAAGATATCAAGACCTGCAAACCTATCCGTTTCGATGGCAATGGCTACAGCGAAGAGTGGGTGGTAGAAGCCACAAAACGCGGTCTCGACGTAGAGAAGAGCTGTCCTGTCATCTTCGAGCGTTATCTCGATGATAGCAGCGTGAAGATGTTTGAGACCCTGGGTGTGATGTCGAAGAAAGAGCTTGAGGCACGCAACGAGGTGAAATGGGAGACCTACACAAAGAAGATACAGATAGAAGCTCGTGTGATGGGCGACCTCTCCATGAATCATATCATCCCCGTGGCTACCCACTACCAGAGCCAGCTGCTGAAGAATGTGCAGAACATGCGCAACATCTTCCCCACAGAAAAGGCCGATGCTCTTAATGCCCGTAACATGAAGATCATCGAGGAGATAGCAGAGCGCACAGCCATCATCGAGAAGGGCGTTGACGACCTCGTCAATGCACGTAAGGTGGCCAACAAGATAGAGGATGAGCATGCCAAAGCCATCGCCTACCATGACAGTGTGGCTCCGCTGATGGACAGCATCCGCTATCAGATAGACAAGCTGGAGCTCATCGTGGAAGACGACCTCTGGACCTTGCCCAAGTATCGTGAATTGCTATTCATAAGATAAGAGACAAATGTGTCTTAAGGAAAAGTCCCGCTCCTTAGGGAGTGGGGCGTTTACAGACAATCTATTTCTTTTTTTGGTTGTTTGAAGTTTGCGACGGGGAGTAGCTGTGAAGTTATTCCTCGTTTTTTTTTGCGATTATGTGTATAATTGCTATATTTGCACGCAGAGGCACATCCCTCGCTCTATTTCAATGATTTCTGATCATCCTTGGCGGTTGTTCCAACGACATTCCAACGGCATTTGAATCACCTCTAATACTAACGATATGATGACTAATTTCAGTCGCAGTCTGATGTTATTACTCTGCTGCCTTCCCCTCACCTCAACCCTCTTGGTGAATGCCGATGAGGTAGCCATGTTCTACATGACAACCACCACCGTCGATGGCAAGGTCTATGCCACCAAGTTGAATGGTATAATACCCTATCCCAAGGTATATCTTGACAGCAGGAAGATGAAGGTCAACTACCGCAGCATCGGTATCGACAACATTGCGGGCATCAGGATAGAGAAGCGGATGGAGACAGTAGATGCCATAAGGGAGTATCCTTCTGAGCCCTACTCGCCTTCCGCCACACCTATCTACTCCCTTGGAGGGCAGAAGCTGACATCAGACCGTCATGCCCTTCAAAAAGGCATTTATATAATAAGAGGAAAGAAAATTCTTGTGAAATAACCCCGGATAGCATCAATGAATAGTATCATGATTTCCCCCCTCGTTGGCATCGCCTCCACACTCCTGTGGCTCGTCCTTCCCGTTTTCAGTCTTCAAGCCCAAGACACGCTGTGGGTGAGATATGACAATCGTTTCTTAGACAACAAAAGATTGTTGGCAGCGAGCGACTACGATTCGCTGGAGTTTATCTCCGGTAAGTCGTCGCCCATCATCCGTTGTTACACCCCCATGTTAGAGAAGGGCTATTTCGATTATCATCTCTCCTCCCTCGTAGGCAGCACTCCCGGCGAGCTGATGTTCCGCAATCCAGGCAGAATCATCTATCGTCCTTCCGAGTTCAGCAGCATGGACTTCATGGACGAAGATAGCAAATGGTGTTTCAAGCGAAGCAGGGAGAGCGAGCACTTCATCGTGTTCTGGGAGAAAGGCTTTGGGAGCAACCCCAACGCGATGTCGGTACCTTCCAACCTGCGTGTAGATATCGACGACCTCCTTTCCAAGGCAGAGATGTTTTTCGCCACCAACGTAGAACGTCTTCAGATAGTTCAGACGGGCGACGGGAAGTCGATGACCGATCGCTATAAGCTGCAGATATACCTTTTTTATCAGTCGGAGTGGTTGGCGACAGGAGCGGGCTACGACGACAAGATAGGAGCGCTGTGGATCAGCCCCTCCACCTGCCAGCCGGTGGGCTCTACCATAGGTCATGAGATAGGCCACTCCTTTCAGTATCAGACCTATTGCGACAACGTGAAGCGCGGTCGTCCCAACGACCATCAGTCGGGCTTCCGCTATGGTCTTCCTGGCTCCGGAGGCGGCAATGGTTTCTGGGAGCAGTGTGCACAGTGGCAGAGTTTTCAAGACTATCCCAAGGAAGCTATCACCACCTGGCATGTGCCCACCTGGATAGCCCATCATCACCGCCATTTTGAGAATGAGTTTCAGCGCTATGCCAGCTACTGGCTGCACTATTACCTCAGCGAGAAGCACGACCTCACCACCATCGGGCGCTTATGGAACGAGAGCCGATATCCCGAGGATGCCCTGATGGCCTATCAGCGTCTGTTCTGCGATGGAGACTATTCTGTCATGCGCCGACAGCTCTTTGAATATGCGCAACGCTGTGCCACCTTCGACTTCAAGGCAGTGAAGACCTATGTCAGCAATCAATATGACAACTACACGACCAAGGTTGTTGATGTCGGCGATGGCTGGTGGCAGGTGACCTATGCCCACTGTCCGGCCCCCACGGGCTTCAACATCATTCCTCTCACCGTCCCAGAGGCAGGCACCAAGGTGACAGCCTTAGTAGAAGGCCTCACAGTAGGCAGTCCCCTCCCAGCTGGCGACGAGGGCATACAGGTGAACGCCGACGGCAAGGAGGTGGGCAGAGTGACCGCCTACAACACCACCGACGTGAAGGGCAAGGAAGGATGGATGTTTGGTTTCGTAGCACTCAAGGACAACGGGGAGCGTGTCTATGGCAACGCCTCATCAATCCCATCATCCGAGTTGACAGCGATGCAGTCAACAGCATCCTTCACCGTGCCAGAGCAGACGCAACGCCTGTGGCTGGTAGTTCAGGGTGCTCCCACCGAATATCGGTTCAGTCCATGGGACGACAAGGAGTGCACCGACGACCAGCTGCCATACCGTGTGAAACTCACCAACTGCGAGAAGCGATAGGTAGGTGAGGTTCAGAAACTATTGAGCCATGCCTTGAGGTCGAGCAGGAGTTCGATATGATGGTCGAAGCTGTCCTTATACCCCCATCCGTGTCCCCCATTGGGATAGACATGAAGTGTGGCAGGGACATCATGCCGATAACACTCCACATAATAGTTCACCCCATTGGCAGGCAACACCACCGTATCATCGTCGCTCAACGCTATAAATGCACGCGGGGTGAGCCTTGTCACCTGCTGGTCGCTGCTATACTGTCTGATGCTCTTCTTATGTGGGTCCTTACCAAGGAGATTATTCATCGATCCCTGATGAGTGAAGGCAGGCTCCATGGTAATCACGGGATAGAAGAGTATCTGGAAATTTGGAGCCGCCTCCCCCTTGCTCTGCGTGGCAATGACAGAAGCCAGATGCCCACCGGCAGAAGAGCCCATGATTCCCACCTGGTCTCTCTTCACTCCCCACACATCAGCCATGCTTCGTGTCAGACGTATGGCAGCCTCAGCATCTTCAACAGGCACCTTCCTGTTGCCGTGTGGCATACGGTATTTCAGCACTATGGCAGCAATGCCCTGCTTGTTGAAGAACGTAGCCCAGTCGCGCCCCTCGTGGTCCATGGCAAGAAACTGATAGGCGCCGCCGGGACAGATGACGACAGCCCTGCCCGTGGCATGCTTGGCATCGGGGAGATAGACAAACACCTTGGCAGTATCCTGTCGGTCACTACTCTCGGTGATTGCCCCCTTGGGCCATAAGTTAAACACCATTGACTTCTGTGCGTTAGCTGTGAGCACCGACGTGATGCAGAGCATGAGTAAGAAAAACTTTTTCATTTGCAGTATATAGTCTTTTCGTTATCGATATATTTTTCCTGACTTGCAAAATTACAGAATTTCCACGTGATAAGGAAATAATATGTTAAAAAAAAGGGATGCGAGCTTTTCATGACGTATCTCATAGTGAGAGGAGGGAGAAGATGAGAAATGATCATTAAAAACAGCTGATATGAGAACAAAGATGAAACATCTGATGGCAGTGATGGTAGCATCGCTTGCCATGACCAACACGGTGGATGCCAAGGTGCGTCTGCCCCATCTGGTAGGAGACAACATGGTGGTGCAACAGCAGAGCGCGGTGCGCCTGTGGGGCTGGGCAAAGCCCGGCGCCGTGGTGAAGGTAAGTCCCTCGTGGAGCAAGACCACGGTGAAGGTGAAGACCGACAATTCGGGCAGATGGCATGTCCGGGTATCCACTCCCCAAGCCTCTATGACTCCCCATAGCATCACCTTCGACGACGGCGAGTCGCTCACCATCAACAATGTGCTTATTGGCGAGGTGTGGGTATGCGCTGGTCAGTCGAACATGGAGATGCCGGTGAAAGGCTTCGAAAACTGTCCTGTTGACGACTATAACCATGTGGTAGCCGACGCCGTGGGCTCATCAGCCATCCGCTCAGTGAAGGTTCCCAGCGTGATGAGCACTCGTCCTCTCGACGATTTCCAAGGCGAATGGCGTGTGGGTAGTCCCCAGACAGTGGGCGACTTCAGTGCCACCGGCTATTTCTTTGCCCGCATGGTGAGTCGCACCCTTCAGATTCCCATAGGACTGATAGAAGCCAACAAGGGCGGCAGTAGAGTAGAGAGCTGGCTGGATGAATCCAACCTGAGACGCCACACCAAGGAAGATCTCGACTCAGCCACCATGCACCAGCGTTTCAGATGGGATTTCCACTACCCCCTGCTGTGGGCCAACGGCACCTTCCACCCCATCCTCAACTACACCGTGAAGGGCATCATCTATTACCAGGGCTGCTCCAATGTGGGCGATCCCGGCAACCAGTATAGCGAGCGTCTCAAGCTCTTAGTGGAGCAGTGGCGCAGGGATTTTGCGCTTGGCGAACTGCCCTTCTATTTCGTTCAGATAGCCCCCTATCACTATGGCGACAACCAAGGCACCGGCGGTGCCCTCCTCCGCGAGCAACAGTACCGCGCCTCCACCATCATCCCCAACTGTGCCATGGTACCTACCGTAGATGCCGTCTATCCCTATGAGTCGCAGCAGATACATCCCGCGCAGAAACAGAAGGTGGGCGAGCGTCTTGCCTACTCCGCACTCAAGAAGACCTACGGCTGCCAGCAGTTTATCTGCGATGCCCCCACCTACAGAAACATGGAGGTGAAAGGCGACACGGTGTATGTACGACTCAATCACTTAGAGGGAGGCATCAACAGGTTAGAAGGTCTTGAAGGTTTCGAGATAGCAGGGTCCGACCGCGTGTTCCATCCCGTGACAGGCACCTACAACTGGCGCCATGGGGTGATGCTCGTTTCCCCCGAGGTGAAGCACCCCGTAGCCGTGCGCTATTGCTTCCGCAATTTCGCCCTGGGCAACGTAGCCAACCAGGGCGGTCTTCCCCTCATTCCCTTCAGATCAGACGACTGGTAATTCATAAAAAAATAAAATTTTGACATATATATAAGGTGAAAGAAAACTTTTTGCTTACTTTTGCAGCCCAAATAACTGTTTCTCAACACGATTATGCAGAAGAATTTAGTAATAGTAGAGTCACCAGCTAAGGCGAAGACCATTGAAAAGTTCTTGGGTAGTGACTATAAAGTGATGTCGAGTTATGGTCACATCCGCGATCTGAAGAAGAAGGAGCTGAGCATCAACGAGCAGACCCTTGAGCCCGACTATGAGATTCCTGAAGACAAGATAAAAGTAGTGAAGGAGTTGAAGAGCTTTGCCCGTGCAGCCGAGAAGATATGGCTTGCCTCCGATGAAGACCGTGAGGGAGAGGCCATCTCCTGGCATCTCTGCGAGGTGCTGGGTCTTGATGAATCCAAGACCAACCGCATCGTCTTCCATGAGATTACCCGACAGGCCATCCTCGATGCCATCGAGCATCCCCGTCATATCGACATGAACCTCGTCAACGCCCAACAGGCACGCCGCGTGTTAGACCGTCTGGTGGGTTTCAAACTCTCCCCTATCCTGTGGAAGAAGGTGAAGCCCTCCCTCTCAGCCGGCCGTGTGCAGAGCGTGGCAGTGCGCCTCATCGTAGAGCGTGAGCGTGAGATACAAGCATTCAAGAGCGAGCCTTTCTACCGTGTCAACGCCATCTTTGCCGTCATCAATGCCGATGGTTCAGCCAACGAACTGAAAGCAGAGCTGTCAACACGTTTCAAGACCCATGATGAGGTGACAGCCTTCCTTGAGAAGTGCAAAGAGGCAGAGTTTACCATCAGCAGCATCTCTAAGAAACCGCTGAAACGCACCCCTGCTCCCCCCTTCACTACGAGTACGCTGCAACAGGAAGCAGCCCATAAGTTGGGGTTCACGGTGTCGCAGACGATGATGGTGGCACAGCACCTCTATGAAAACGGACACATCACCTATATGCGTACCGACTCCGTCAACCTCTCCACCCTCTGCCAGAAGGCATCGAAGGAAGAGATTATCAAGACATGGGGCGCAGCATACAGCAAGCCACGCCAATATCACACCAACTCCAAGGGCGCTCAGGAAGCCCACGAGGCTATCCGTCCCACCTACATGAACAAGACGATCATCGAAGGCACCTCCCAGGAGAAACGTCTCTACGACCTGATATGGAAACGCACAGCAGCCTGCCAGATGGCTGATGCGGAGATAGAGAAGACCATCGTGAATATCAGCGTGAGCGACTGCGAAGAGAGTTTTGTGGCACAGGGAGAGGTCATCAAGTTTGATGGTTTCATGAAGGTTTATCGCGAGACCGCCAACAAGCAGTCAGACGCCTATGATGATGAAGAGGAGAACAGCATCAAGCTCCTCCCCGACGTGAGCGAAGGTCAGCCCCTTCAGCGCCGCGAGATCATCGCTACAGAGCGATTCAGTCAGGGTCCCTCTCGTTACACCGAGGCGAGCCTTGTGCATAAGCTCGAAGAGCTGGGCATCGGCCGTCCCTCTACCTATGCCCCCACCATCAGCACCATCCAGCAGCGCGACTACGTTCAGAAAGGCGACAAGCAGGGCGTTGAGCGCATCTATACTATCGACAGTCTGAAGGGTAAGAAGGTGACCCAGCGCAACCGCGAAGAGATAGTGGGCAATGAGAAAGGCAAACTCCTCCCCACAGACATCGGTATGGTGGTCAACGACTTCCTTATGGACTATTTCCCCTCTATCATGGACTATAACTTCACCGCTAAGGTAGAGCAGCGTTTCGACGAGATAGCCGAGGGCGATTCAGCCTGGACAGAGATGATGAAAGACTTCTACACCACCTTCGAGCCCGTTGTAGAGAAGACCATGAACATCCGTTCCGAGCACCGCGTTGGCGAGCGTCAGGTGGGTGTAGAGCCCTCCACGGGCAAGCCCGTGTTTGTCAAGATAGGCCGCTTCGGTCCTGTGGTACAGATAGGCTCTGCCGATGACAAAGAGAAACCACGTTTCGCACAGATTCCCTCCGACAAGAGCATGGAGAGCATCACCCTCGACGATGCCCTTGAACTCTTCAAACTTCCCCGTGAGATAGGAATCTTCGAAGGCGAGAAAGTGGTGATAGGCACAGGCCGTTTCGGTCCCTATGTGCTGCATCACAAGAAATATGTGTCGCTTCCCAAGGATGCCGACCCCATGAGCATCACCCTCGACGAGGCAGTGACGCTCATCAAGAACAAGCGTCAGCAGGAGCAGCAGCGTCATATCAAGCTCTTCCTCAACGATTCTAAGTTGGAGATTCTCAATGGTCGCTATGGTCCCTATATCGCTTATGATGGTGCGAACTACCGCATCCCCAAGCCCATGATCAACGACGTGTCATCGATGAGCTACGAGCAGTGTATGGAGATAGTGAACAACGCTAAACCCAAAAAGAAATAACCCCCGGATGGAGCGCATCTTTCTCATCGGCTACATGGGTGCAGGCAAGACCACTGTGGGCAAAGCCCTTGCCAAGACAACAGGCCTTCAGTTCTACGACCTCGACTGGTATATCGAGGGGCGTATGCTCAAGACCGTGCCCCAGATCTTTGCCGAACTCGGCGAAGAAGGTTTCCGCCAGATAGAGCACCGTCTGCTCCATGAGGTGGCAGAGTTTGAGAATGTTATCATCAGCTGTGGTGGCGGCACCCCCTGCTTCTTCGACAACATCGACTATATGAACAAGCAGGGACAGGTGGTCTATCTTAAGGTCACCCCCGAGGTGCTCTGCAAACATCTTAAGATGGGCAAGACAGAGCGTCCTCTACTGAAAGGCAAGACCGAGGAAGAACTCCTCACCTTTGTCACCACCCAGCTGGCATCCCGTTCACCATTCTACGAACAGGCCAACTACACCTTAGACGTGAGTCTGATGGACAATTATGAGAAGATAAAGATAACCGTTGCCGAGTTATTGCAATTATTAAAACCAGACAATCCTATATGAAATGAAGAAATGGACTATCGAAGATTCTAAGGAGCTCTATAACATCTGCGGATGGGGCACCTCTTACTTTGGAGTAAATGAGAACGGTAACATGTATGTCACCCCAAGCAAGAATGAGGCTCAGATAGATCTCAGAGAGGTGATGGACGAGCTGTCCCTGAGAGATGTCACTCCACCCGTGCTCCTTCGCTTCCCCGATATACTCGATAATCGTATTGAGAAGACCAGCAGCTGTTTTAAGAAGGCTGCCGAGGAGTATCATTACAAGGGAGAAAACTTTATCATCTATCCCATCAAGGTGAATCAGATGCAGCCCGTAGTAGAGGAGATCATCTCCCATGGTCGCAAGTTTAACCTTGGTCTTGAGGCCGGTTCCAAGCCCGAGCTCCATGCCGTCATCGCCGTTCAGTGTCAGAGCGACTCTCTCATCATCTGCAACGGCTACAAGGACCAGAGCTATATCGAGCTGGCTCTGCTTGCACAGAAGATGGGCAAGCGCATCTTCATCGTAGTAGAGAAACTCAACGAGCTTGAGATCATCGCCCGTGTGGCAAAGAAACTCAATGTCAAGCCTCAGTTGGGCATTCGCATCAAACTTGCCTGCAGCGGCAGCGGTAAATGGGAAGAGAGCGGTGGCGATGCCAGCAAGTTTGGTCTCACCAGTTCCGAGCTCCTCGATGCCCTTGAGCTCCTCGACAAGAAAGGTATGCGCGACTGTCTCCGCCTCATCCATTTCCATATCGGCAGTCAGATCACGAAGATACGTCGCATCCAGGCAGCCCTCCGCGAAGCCTCGATGTTCTATATCCAGCTTCACAAACTGGGCTATCATGTCGATTTCGTTGATTGTGGTGGTGGTCTTGGCGTTGACTACGACGGCACACGCTCTCCCAGCAGCGAGAGCTCAGTCAACTACTCCATCCAGGAGTATGTGAACGACTGTATCTACACCTTTGTCGATGCCGCCGACAAGCACGACCTCCCCCATCCCAACATCATCACAGAGAGCGGTCGTTCGCTGTCGGCCCACCACTCCATCCTCGTCATCGATGTGCTTGAGACCGCCTCGTTGCCCGAGATGTCCGAGGAGTTTGAACCCCAGGAGAACAGTCATCAGCTGGTGAAGGACCTCTATGATATCTGGGACAACCTCAGTCAGCGCAGTATGCTCGAAGACTGGCACGACGCCGAGCAGATACGCGAGGAAGCATTAGACCTCTTCAGTCATGGTTTGGTCGATCTCCGCACCCGTGCAGAGATAGAGCGTATGTACTGGAGCGTATGTCATGAAATAAATATCCTTGCCAAGCATCTCAAGCACACCCCCGAGGAACTGATGAGCCTCGACAAGCTCCTTGCCGACAAGTATTTCTGCAACTTCTCCCTGTTCCAGAGCCTTCCCGACTCATGGGCCATCGACCAGTTCTTCCCCATCGTTCCCATCCAGCGCCTCAACGAGCGTCCCACGCGTAGTGCCACCATCCAGGACATCACCTGCGACAGCGACGGCAAGATAACCAACTTTGTTACCAACCGCAACAACTCGCATATCCTTCCCGTCCATAGCCTTCGCCGCAACGAGCCTTATTACCTTGGCGTGTTCCTCGTGGGCGCTTATCAGGAGATTCTCGGCGACATGCACAACCTCTTCGGCGACACCACAGCCGTGCATATCAGTGTACGCGACGGCAACTACCACATCGACCAGGTGATCGACGGCGAGACCGTGGCAGAGGTGCTCGACTACGTGCAGTATGACCCCAAGAAACTTGTTCGACAGCTTGAGATATGGGTAACGAAAAGTGTGAAACAAGGGCGAATCACCCTTGAGGAAGGTAAGGAGTTTCTGAACAACTACCGCTCCGGCCTCTATGGATACACCTATCTTGAATAATCCCATTCACAGGTGATCTGTCTTTCAACAAATCATAACACAATCACTCCTGATGAAAAAACAAGTAACGATAGTTAAGGTAGGAGGTGCGGTGGTCGAAGACGATGCCCAGCTCTCTCTTCTTCTCCACCATTTCTCATCCATTGGCGGCTACAAGGTGCTGGTGCATGGCGGTGGTCGCAGCGCCACCCGCATAGCCTCCGCCCTCGGCATAGAGAGCAAGATGGTGAATGGCCGTCGCATCACCGACGAAGCGATGTTGCGTGTGGTGACGATGGTCTATGGTGGTCTGGTCAACAAGCAGCTTGTTGCGCGTCTCCAGTCGCATGGCATCAATGCCGTGGGACTCACCGGTGCCGACATGAACATCCTTCATGCCCACCGCCGGCAGCCCGTGTCCATGACTGTTGACGGTGTCTCCCGGGTCATCGACTTTGGTTATGTTGGCGATGTCGATGCCGCCGACGGCGAGCGTCTCAGCACCCTCCTCTCCCATGGCATCACGCCCGTCATAGCGCCTCTCACCCACGATGGCGAGGGCCATATCCTCAACACCAATGCCGACACGATAGCCTCAGAGACAGCCAAGTCGCTGTCGCCCTACTACGATGTGCGTCTTGTCTATTGTTTCGAGAAGCCCGGTGTCCTCTCCCGTCCCGACGACGACAGTTCGGTCATTCCCGTCATCACCCCCAGCAGTTTTGCCACCCTCGTAGCCGATGGCACCATCTTCGGCGGCATGATTCCCAAGATAGAGAATGCCCTCTCAGCCCTGTCCTCCGGAGTCCATGAGGTGGTCATCACCCTTGCCACCGCCATCGATGGCAACCACGGTACAGTCATCCGAAACGATGGAGTATAAAAAAAAATAGCAGGGGCTCCCCTCGCGGGAGCCCCTATGTTAGTATGCTATTAAAAATTTGAGAGAACAGAAACTTCACAGTTTCGTTTCACGTTTTAATGAGTAAATGATTTATATAGAGAAAGCATAGAAAAATATTCTGTCTTTATTGTCTCATCCCCTTGAGGATGTTTTTTTTATTTCTGTCCGCCGCCGTGATCTCCTTCCCTCACCTTTCTGTTTCCCGAAAAATTCTCTCTGAGCGTTTCAACAAACTCCTCATCGAGGTCACCAGTGAGGTTCACCACCACCATGTTGTCCTTCTTTTGGTCAGCATGCAGCAGAATCAGTTCTACCGTCGTTCCCCCCTTTCCGTTCCTTGTATAGAAACTACCGTATGCCGTAGCATTTCTGTAATCATCGCCATGATGAAAACGCTGTTTGTTTCTTTCCAGCAGCTCCTCAGCTATCCCATAGTAGTGATCCGCCTTAGTACTTGCCGTTATTATCCTTGCACTTTTCAGTTTCTGTATAGCCCTTGCCATCATCTCCTCCTTCCTGTCGTCCGCCTGTTTCATGGCGAGTTGCTCCATCATCTTCGGACTTATTGTGATGCAGTAGATCGCCGTATCATCAGCACATCTCTCCATCAGCCGTGAAGCGAAGTCCTGCACTCCCTGTGCCCTGCCGGCAAGGCATCCCAAGGCGCAGATCAGAATAGCCATCACCTTTCTCATAGCTATTTTCTTCTGTCCATCCCGTTGTTGGGAATCATTCCTTCTATCGAGTCGTTGCCCATAGACATGTTCATACCTTCCGACACCAGTTCGAGAGCGTTCTCCACTTTATCATACGCCACCTCAGGGTCGCTGAAAGTATCCTGGTATCCGGCATAGTTGATATCCTCCTCCTGTTGCGCCACCATCGATCTATTGACGAGGTTCCCCACAGAGAGAACAATCACCACGATAGCGGCAGCCCTCATGAGCGGCAAGAGTCGCTCCTTGATACAGATGCCACGCTGCTGTTTGCTGTTGTCCTGTTCCACGAGTTTCAACATGCGCTGCTCGAAATCATCACTGAGCTCAGCCCTCATGGCGTGCGCCTGTTCATCGCTGAAGATCGGCTGATATATTTTCAGCTCATCAGGCACCTCCTTCTGGTTGAAGAACGTGTGTAGGATTTTCTCCTCCTCCAGTGTGGAGCATCCCTCCCAGTATCGCTCTATGAGCTGTTCGATATACTTATAGTCCATAACTCTCAGTCTCAATGAATTTCTTTTTTATTGTCTGCCTTGCTCTGAAGATATTCACCTTCACCTGTTCTTCAGTAATCCCCATCACTTCGGCAATCTCTTTATAGCTCATTCCTTCGAAGTCTCTCAGCTGCACCGCTGTTCGTTGCTTCTCAGGCAGTTTATTGATAATCATTCTCACTAGGTTCACTCTGTCGTGCTGTTCTGTTCTTCTTTCAGGGTTAGCGTTCCACGAGAGGTCAGGAGCCTCCACCTGCTCTCCCCCGTCAGCACTTATAGCTCTGCTTCTCCATTCCGCCCTTTTCATTTTGTCGAGGGCGAGGTTTCTGCATATTGTGTAGCAGAAAGCATCCATCTGCTCCACCTCTTTCATTGCCTCCCTTCTTTTCCACACTCTCATCATGGTATCTTGCACGACATCCTCAGCCTCCGCTTTGTTGAGCGTGATGCGGAGTGCCAATCTGAAGAGCGAGTCTTTCAGCGGCAGGATATCATTCCGGAAGTCAATTTCTCTCATGCTCTATAATGAAGACGATTGTCATACGTTAAAGTTACACTCCGCTACTCATTTTTTTTCATTTTCTTCAGCCCTCTTCATTCTGTTAGCCAACTGCAGCAACGAGGGTACGAGAATGCAGCCTGAGAAGAAGAGAGCGAGCCCCACCCTCTCTTCGCTTCCAAAGAGTAGCACGAGCGGCTCATCGGGCTGCGGCAAGATGTTGACCATGACATAAGCCATGCTGTTGTTCACCCAGTGGAGCGCCACCCCCGGCAGTATGCTCCCCGTGCGATGATACATCCATCCCAGCACCAGTCCCACGAGAAAGGCATGAGGCAGTTGTGCGGGGTTGAAATGAGCGAGAGCGAAGAGCATTGCCCCTATGACGACAGCCATCCATGGTTGCGCCATCCTCTCGAGCAGTCGTCGCTGTATGGCTCCCCTGAACACCATCTCCTCCACCATCGGCACCAGGAGACCGATGACCACATATCCCCAGCGGTTTTTCATGATCATGTTGAGTTCATCAGCCGCCAGGTTGGGCAACTGTGGCAACTGTTCCTGCAGCCATATCGAGGGAACGATAGCCCCCACAGCCACCATCGAGCTCCATATCATCACCGCCCACGGCCGTGTTCTCAACCAGTTGGGCGACACCCTGCACCACCCCATTCGGCAGAAGATGAATACCGTCAGCGCCCCGCTGAGCGCCATACTCACGATGAGCGGCACCACCATCCCGTCAACCCCCCATGAAGTCCATGGCAAGAGATTGGTCACCCCCACCTGCGTCAACAGTTGTATAGTGAGGAACGTAAAGAAATAAAGCGCTATATCCATTGTCTTTTTTATTATCAATCATCAATAATCAACAATCAGTCATCAGTCATCAACAATCAGTCATCAACAATCAGTCATCAATAATCAGTCATCAATAATCAGCAATCAATAACCAGTCATCAACAATCAGTCATCAACAATCAGTCATCAATAATCAGCAATCAATAACCAGTCATCAACAATCAGTCATTGTTTTTCCTTTCAAACACCACGTGCGCCGCCATACGGTCACGCTCCATCTGTTTCACGAGCTCGTTGGTTGTCCTGAAGCGCTGCTCGCCCCTCAGCCTATCCACGAAAGCCACCGTCATCATCCGGTCATATATCTCCCCTTCGAAATCGAGGAGATGCGTTTCGAGCGTCACATGCTGTCCGCCGAAGGTAGGTCTCACGCCGATGTTACACAGTCCCTGCAGCCGTCTTTCCACACCATCCACCCACACATCCACCGCATAGACTCCCCTTGCCGGCCACATCTTCCCATCATCTATCGGCAGCATGTTTGCCGTAGGGAAGCCCAGTCTTGAGCCAATATGCTCACCGTGCACCACCCTTCCACACATCCTGTAGTGATAGCCCAGACAGTGAGCAGCCATCGCCACCTCACCCTCGCTGAGCAGAGCGCGCACTACCGAGGAGCTCACCTTCACGCCCTTCACCATCAACGGTTCCTCGCGCGTCACCTTCAGTCCCATCCTCTCCCCCATCATCACATAGTCATCAGTAGCGCCCTCCGAGCGCCTTCCGAACCTATTGTCATACCCCATGATGAGCTGTTCCACGCCGAGCTGTCCCCTCAGTATCCGTTGCATAAACACCTCTGCGCCCATCATCGCCATCTCTCTGTCAAACGGCATCACCACACACCTGTCGATGCCCGTCTGCTCCAGCAGCCGTAGCTTCTCCCCCATCGTGGTGAGCAGTCCGGGGCAGTCAGCCGTCACCACCGTCCTCGGGTGCCTGTCGAAGGTGACGACCATAGCCCCCCTTCCCAGACGTCGAGCCCCCTCCATCACCCTTTCTATGAGAAACCGATGCCCCCTGTGCACCCCATCAAAACAACCGATGGTAGCGACACACGGCATAGCCCTATACGTCTCTTTCTGAAAAATCACAGTCTCCATTAGCATTTCTTTTTTATTCCCAACAGCAAGATAGGCGATGTCACGACGACGATGAACGCCCAGGTCATCCCATCAAGCGGCACCGTACGAAACATCCTACCACCGAAACTCACTATCACCCATTGCCCCACGAGAATCATGGCCATCACGAGCAGTAGCCCCCTGTCCTCCCTCAATCCCGAGAACACACCACGAGAAGAAGCAAAAGTCTTGGCATTGAAGAGGTTCCACCACTGCATCATCACAAACATGGTGAAGAACACGGTGAGCTCCCTGACACCCACTCCTCCCCGCCGTTCCATGAATAAGAGCACGAGCAGCAGCGCCCCACCCATGAGCAGTCCGCCCCCCACAATCCTCATCCACATCCCCCTATTGATGATAGGGTCCTCCTGCCGTCTCGGCGGTTCGTTGAGCACCTCCTCCTCCGGCGGCAGCGAAGCCAGAGCCATAGCAGCGAAAGCATCCATGATAAGGTTCACCCAGAGCATCTGCGTGATGGTGAGCGGCAGCTGCGTACCCGCCAGTGCCCCCCCGAGCACGAGGAAGAGCGCCGCCACGTTGACGGTGAGTTGGAAGAGCAGAAACCTCCGGATGTTCTTATAGAGCGACCGTCCCCACACCACAGCCCTCACCACACCGGCAAACGAGTTGTCCATCAGCGTCATGTCACTGGCATTTTTAGCCACCGCCGTCCCCGCCCCGAGCGACAGTCCCACGTGCGCATAGTGCAGCGCCGGCGCATCGTTTGTCCCGTCGCCGGTGACCGCCACCACCTCACCCCTCTCCTGCAGCAGTCTCACGAGCCGTTGCTTGTCAGCAGGGCGTGCACGGAACATCACCCTTAGCCCATCCACCATTCCCATCGCCTCCCCATCGCTGAGATTTTCAAAGTCAGTACCACTGATAGCCTCCCCCTCCTCGATGGCTCTCCCCCCACCGATACGACGTGCTATCTCCATTGCCGTCAACCTATTGTCCCCCGTCACTATCTTCACCTTTATACGCGCACTGTCACACATCCCCATAGCCTCAGGCACCTCCGCCCTCAGCGGGTCACTGATACCGAACACCGCCAGCAGCTCACCGTCAGCCATCACCGCCATAGTCCTCAGCGCACGCCTCTGGAAGTCGTCGAGCCCGCTGAGCACCTTGTCGTCCACCACCAATGCAAAACGATCTATCAATACATCTGGAGCCCCCTTCACATACCTGTGCCTTACGCCGGCGCTGTCAGCCACCGTCTCCATCCACTTCCTCTCCGTAGAGAAAGGCGTCCGCTCCACGATGACAGCCGCATCCCTGAGCCCCTTATAGTCAGCCCCCTGCTCCCTCATCCAAAGCAACATCGCCCCCTCCGTGGGGTTCCCAACCGTCCTCTCACCATCGAGTTCAGCCGTAGAGTTAATAGCGATAGCCTCCATCAGCCTGTCGGTGTTCACCGTCGCCCCCCCATTCACCATCATCATCACCTCAGCCACCCTCATCCTGTTCTCCGTGAGCGTCCCCGTCTTATCAGTACAAATCACCGTCACCGCGCCCATCGTCTCACAGGCATGCAGTTTTCTCACCAAGATATCAGCCATCACCATCCTCCTCATGTTGAGCGCCAGGGCGAGCGTCACCGCCATCGGCAACCCCTCAGGCACCGCCATCACTATCAGCGTCACCGCCATCATCAAGTAGTTGAGCACCACCTCAGCCATCCCCATCCAGTCGTCACCATGCCACAGCGGATTGTTGACGATGTCATGAATGAGAAACACAGCGAAAGCAGACACAGCCACTGCGCCCCCCACTCTGCTGATGAGCTTAGCGAGACGATTCAGCTGCCTGTCAAGCGGCGTCTTCACCCCCGTCATCTCCGTTGCCTGCTTTGCGAGCTTCCCAATCTCCGTATGGTCACCAATGGCAGTCACCCTCATTCTCCCATGCCCCTCAATCACGAGCGACGAGCGCATCATCTGCTGCGGACCATAGGTCGTCTGCCACTCCTCATCGTGGGCTCCCCCTTCAGCCCCTCCCATCCCTTTGTGAGTAGCTGTTTCTCCCGTGAGAGCCGACTCATCAACGAGCATTCCCGTAGCACTTATCAGCACCCCGTCGGCAGGCACCTCATCACCCGTATCGAGCACCACCACATCTCCCACGGTCACCCCTCTCCGCGCTATTGTAGTCACCCTTCCGTCCCTCACCACCTTCACCTCCTGGTTATCATCCATGTCAGAGAGCAGTTTAAAACGCCTTGCAGCATCCCTTTCAAAGAGGAACCCTATCGTAGTAGCGAGAAAGATAGCGATGAAGATGCCAACCACTTCGAGATAATCACCCTTTGCCAAAGCCAAGCAGAGAGAGAGCGCGGCAGCCACGAGCAGCACCCTGATCATCGGGTCATTATATTTCTCTATATACAGTCTCCATATCGGCGTAGTCATAGCAGGGGAGAGCACGTTGTCTCCCCATCTCTCATTATTGAGCCTTGCCTCATCCGCCTTCAGCCCGTTGTCATCCACAACCATTCCCGGCCCCTTTTCGTTATCACTATTCACACTCATCCCTTTTTGATTTGTTACCATTTCAGTGCAAAGTTACGTTTTTCCCCCCTCATCACAAAATATATCACCCTCATCACCAGGCTATTTAATTTCTTTATAGTTTCTTTTTGCTTTTTTTCTTGGTCATTTCCACTTTTCTGATTACCTTTGCACCCGAAATCATCCTACCGTATGTTTTCATCGGGCTTTTAGCTCAGTTGGTTAGAGCAACAGACTCATAATCTGGAGGTCCTAGGTTCAAGCCCTAGATGGCCCACATTAAAAATCAAGCACTTGCGAGAAACTCGTAAGTGCTTTTTCTTTTCTTGGTGACCTTGAGGTGACCTTTTTGAAGCAAAAGTGACCCTCCGTAACCTTTTGGAACGTTGGGTGATTATTTGAGATTTCAAGAAATGTTTTCGCGAGTGTGAAGACAACGAAACCCGGGTGATGACAGTAGTTATGAGCACGCCAACGGTTGACAGCATCAGTCCCTGGGTTGCCACAGGCTCGATGTCACGCCGCTTGGTGTCCATACCGCCTGAGAAGAGGATGACCGACAGCGAGAGCATGCCAATCAACT
>JAHAZN010000070.1 GCA_018385335.1 Prevotella sp. | reverse complement strand
ACTTATACTATATGATTATGAGTAAGAAAAGCAAGAAAATCATACTGGCATCCATCCTATTGATGATGAATAGTGTGAGCGGTATGGCCCAAAGTATTCGTGGCGTCGTGACCGAAGCCACTACAGGAGAGCCCGTGATAGGAGCAACTGTGTTTGTGAAGGAACTGAAGAAAGGCAGTATCACCAACATGGATGGTGAGTACTCGTTCAGCGACCTGCCCCCAGGACGTTATACGATAGAAGCCTCTTACGTTGGTTTCACCCCTTATACCATCAACGAAGTGTTAGTGGCCGGTAACAAGGAACAGGTGATCAACATGGAGATGAGCGAAGCCACCCAGGACCTGAAGGAAATCGTGGTGCGCCCCGATGTGAAGAAGGAGAAAGCCATCAACCATTATGCCCTGGTGGGTGTGAAGATGATTAGCATGGAGGAGGCCGCCCGCTTTGCAGGCGGTTACAGCGACCCAGCCCGCTTGGTTACCTCCTTTGCCGGTGTAGCCGGCTCGCCCGACAACAACGGCATCTCCGTGCATGGTAACGCACCGCAGAGCCTGAGCTGGCGCTTGGAAGGCGTGGAAATCAACAGTCCTAACCACTTCACCGATGCCTTCTATATGGGAGCAGGTGCTGTGAGTGCCCTCAATGCCAATATGTTGGCCAACTCCGACTTCTACAGTGGAGCGATGACGGCAGAGTATGGCAATGCCCTCTCCGGTGTGATGGACATGAAGCTCCGCAAGGGTAATGACAAGAACTACCAGCATGCCCTGCAGTTGGGTACCCTCGGTGTGGAAGGAACGAGCGAAGGACCCATCAGCAAAAATGCCGGTTCCTCCTACCTCATCAACTACCGCTATTCGTTCACGACCCTCTCTCGTAAGATCGGGCTGCTGGAACTCGATGGCGACCAGGCAGACTTCCAAGACCTTTGTTTCAAGTTGAACTTCCCCACAAAGAAGGCAGGTACCTTCTCCGTCTTCGCCCTTGCTATGCAGGACAAGTATTGGCTTGACGACCCCGACGACCCCTCTGAGTGGTGTACGTTCTATGACCGCGAGCAGATGGAGTCGCGTCAGAGGATGCTCGTGGGTGGACTCTCCCATAGCATCTATCTCGGCAAGGGCTTCAACTGGAGCACCACCGTGGCAGGTTCCTATTTCCAGAACGACGGCGAGGACGAGTATTATGACCCTGCAACTGTCAGTCCCCAACTGAAATATGGCAAACTGATGCCCTATATGGAAATGAGACAGAAGAACTCGCAATATACTTTCACCACCGCCTTGCAGAAGCGTTTCAGCGAGCGGTTCACCTCTAAGGTGGGCGTCACCTATTCAGAGTATTATTTTGATCTCGGCTTGAGGATGACAGATATAGGACAGCCCCTGCCCGACGACTATGTTTACAGGGCTGACAGCCATACAGGTCTGCTCACTGCCTATCTCTCCAACTCATGGAAGATGAGCACCCACTTCACCTTCAACTTCGGTCTCACCACTCAGCATTTCCGTCTGAACAAGGAGACCACCGTGGAGCCCCGTGCCGCCTTGCAGTGGAACCCCAACTACCACAACACGTTCTCCCTCGGCTATGGTCTTCACAGCAAGATGGAGAAGATGGATGTCTATTTCTATAAAGACCCCGTCAATGGTTTTGTGAACAAAGGACTCGACCTGAGCAAGGCCCATCACCTGCTGCTCTCCTGGATGTATCGCTTCAACGACCACCTCAACTTGAAGGCTGAGGCTTACTACCAGTGGCTCTACGATATCCCCGTGGGTGCCGGCAATTCAGAAGAGGACAAGGTCTATTGCGTGCTCAACCGCAAGGAAGCCTACGTAGATCGTGCCCTGAAGAGCACCGGTAAGGGGCGCAACTACGGCTTCGACCTCACTTTGGAGCAGTATATGCACAACGGATGGTTTGGCATGATCAACGGTTCTATCTACAAGGCTGAATACCAGGCTGCCAACGGCGAGTGGTATAACACCCGTTACAACCGCGGTTACTTGGCTAAGGTGCTGGGAGGTAAGGAGTGGATGTTCGGTAAGAACAACCGCAACATCATCAACGTGAGTGCAAAGTGTACCGTACAGGGTGGCACACGTCACACTCCCGTTGACCTCAACGGAAGCAAGCAGAGGTATGAGGCCGGCGACCCCGAGGTGGAGTTTATCAACAGCAAGGCATGGAGCGAACAATATGACCCCTTGGTGATGTTCGACCTTACTGTCAGCTACAAGTTTACAGGCAAGGGCGTTGACCACACCTTCGCCATCGAAGCCTTGAACATAACCGGTGAGGAGCCTCCCTATGCCGACTACTATGACTACAAGAACAACCGCATTAAATCGTATGACAGCGGATTGTCCTTCCCAAATATTTACTACCGTATCAGTTTCTGATGCAGACAAAGCGGTGGAAATGTGCACGACTTTTGATTTATTTTTCGTACATTTGCACCCATGAAAATGTTAACCCTACTCGGACCCACCGCCAGCGGCAAGACAGCACTTGCCGCTGCGGTAGCTTCGTGTGTCGGTGCCGAGATCATCAGTGCCGACTCGCGACAGGTGTATCGGCGCATGGACATCGGCACAGGCAAGGACCTCGACGACTATGTGACACCCCGGTGCACCGTGCCCTATCATCTGATAGACATCGCCGAGCCCGGGACTAAATACAACCTCTTCCAGTATCAGCACGATTTCCTGAAGGTTTATCAATCCCTTCAGCAGCGTGGTGTGCCCATCGTGCTCTGTGGCGGTACGGGGCTCTACCTCGAAGCCGTGCTCAAGGGCTACCATCTCGCTGCCGTTCCAGAGAACAAGGAACTGCGGCGCCGGTTGGCTGAAAAGAGTTTAGAAGAGCTCACCCATATCCTTGCCGACCTGAAGCAGCGACAGGGCACCACCATGCACAACACCACCGACGTGGACACCGCCCAACGTGCCATCCGTGCCATAGAGATAGAGACCTTCAACGGCGAGCATCCACAGGAGGGCGCACACTTGCCGAAGATAGATGCCGTGGTCGTGGGGGTGAACATCGACAGAGAAGAGCGCCGACGGAAAATCACCCGTCGCCTCAGACAACGACTGGAACAGGGCATGGTGGAAGAGGTGAGAGGACTGCTGGCGGAGGGAATAGCCGCCGAAGACCTTATCTATTACGGACTGGAATATAAATTTGTCACCGAATATGTTACAGGCAGATGTAGCTATGAGGAGATGTTTACCCGCTTGGAAATAGCCATCCATCAGTTTGCCAAACGGCAGATGACCTGGTTCCGTGGGATGGAACGTCGCGGCACAGTCATCCGTTGGATTGATGCCTTGCTACCCATGGAGGAGAAGGTGGCTACCGTCATCCGTTGGTGGCAAGAGGAGGAAAAAACGACATTCGTATGCCGTTAGAAGCGTGTCAGCATGGCATTAGGACATCGTTGGCATGGCATTGGAACGAAATAAGAAAGGAACGAAATAAGAAAGGAGAAATAAGAACATGGCAAACAGCGAGAAGGGCAACGACCGTTGGGGCATCCTCTACTGCCCAAAGAGTGGACTGGTGAAAAGTCGTAAACAATGGACAAAGATTCAGCGTGTCTTGGATCAGCGAGGCGTGGCATACGATTTCGTGCAGAGCGAGAATGCAGATAGTGTGGAACGACTGGTCACGATGCTTATCAACAACGGCTATCAGACAATCATCATCGTGGGAGGCGATTCCGCACTCAACGATGCCGCCAACTGTCTGATGAATGCGGAGAAGAGCGTGCGCGACAGGGTGGCACTGGGTGTCATTCCCAATGGACCTGTCAACGACTTTGCACGGTTCTGGGGATTCAAGGAGAACGATGTGGAGCAGACCATCGACTGGCTGTTAGCCCATCGTGTGCGCCGTGTTGACCTTGGCTGCATCCGTTATGTCAATAAGTATGACGAGCATTGTCACCGCTATTTCCTTAACTGCGTCAACATCGGACTGAGTGCCGATATCATGAACCTCCGTCGTCAAGCCCGCAGCATCTTGGGCTCAAGAACCCTTTCCTTTATTGTCTCCCTCATTCTGATGGTATTCCACCGCTTGGATTATAAGATGCGTCTGCAAATCAATACCGAGAAGATAGAGCGAAGGGTGATGACCCTCTGTGTGGGGAGTGGTCCTGGCTATGGACAGACCCCCAATGCCGTGCCATATAACGGTCTGCTCGATGTGTCGGTAGTTTATCATCCCGGGGTGATACAGCTGTTGGCAGGGTTGTGGTTGCTCGTCACAGGAAGGTTCCTCAACCATCGCAGTGTCCATCCCTTCCGCACTAATGAGGTGAAGATAGAGGAGGCGAAACATGCTTTTGTGAGTGTTGATGGCCGATTGATTCATCGTCCAGTGGGTAGTTATAGCATCGAGGTGGCGCAGGAAGTCATCAATTTCCTCATCCCCGCCTAACCACGTCTTTCCTCTCCTCGTTTTGTTTATCCTATCGTAGAGATTTTCCGCAGTTTGCTGTCGTCGATGATCTTTATCTTACGTCCGTCGATAGCGATGAGGTTCTCTGTGGCAAAGGCCGACAGGGTGCGGATAGCATTGCTTGTTGTCATGTTGGAAAGACAAGCCATATCCTCCCTGCTGAGATAAACGCTGAGCGTCGAGCCATCCTCTTCAACACCATATTTATCCTTCAGACTGATGAGCGATTCTGCCAATCTTCCTCTGAGGTGTTTTTGCGTGAGGTTGATGGTGAGCGTATCAGCTTCGCCGAGCATGGTGGCAAGCTGTTTGATGAAATAGATGGCTAATGAGATGTTGGATTTGATGAGTTCTATGATGATATTCACGGGGATGAGACACACCGTGGATGTCTCTATGGCCGATGCGCTCGTTTGATAACGTTCCCTGACAAAAGCTGCGCGGTAACCGAAGAACCCCTGCTCCTTGATGGTGCGTATGATCTGCTGCCTATTGCCCACGCCGCTCATGAATACCTTTACCTTTCCACTGAGCAGGCACATCAGATAGAGCGGTTCGTCGCCCTCTTCATAGAGCATCTCATTTTTGCTGTAGATACGTATGTTGATATGTCGAGAAAGAAAGTCGCGCTGTTGTTCGCTGAGCGGTTCCCAGATATCAGAAATCTGTTCCACCACTCTCTCATTGTTCCATGGTTCTTCTACAATCATCTTGCCTTGTTGGTGTTCAATACTGTTTTATCATCATGTTTTATGATGCAAAGTTAATAAAAAACGGTATTCTCAGCGAGGAAGAGAGGTCAAAAAGCGAGAGATTATTACAAAAAGCGCTTTTTTTCCAAATTTGTTCCCCTTTTCTTTTGCTGAACACGTGATTTTTTCTATCTTTGAAAACCAATTCAAATCACGACAAGACAAGCCTGTGAGATAAAAATACTATTAACACTGAATCTTATTTGTTTTAAAGATTTATATAACCTTAAAATAGCGACTATGAGTTATTTACGATTTGAAAAAGCTGTAATGACCAACCTTGAAGAGTCGTTACGTCGTGAATTACTTCGCACCAACCGCTCTGGAGCGTATTCCTGCTCTACTATCGTAGATTGTAATACGCGCAAGTATCATGGTTTGCTGGTTGTTCCTGTACCCGAGCTCGATGACGAGAATCATGTGTTGTTGTCATCACTCGACGTTACAGTTATCCAGCATGGTGCAGAGTTTAATCTCGGCTTACACAAGTATCAAGGTAACAATTTCAGCCCTAAAGGACACAAGTACATTCGTGAGTTTGACTGCGACAAGGTGCCTACTACCATCTATCGTGTGGGAGGCGTGTTGCTTAAGAAAGAGGTAGTCTTCCAGCATTATGAAGACCGTATCCTCATCCGTTATACTCTAGTGGATGCCCATTCTGCCACCACGTTGCGTTTCCGTCCCTTCCTGGCTTTCCGCAGTGTTCGCCAGTTTACACACGAGAACTCTACGGCCAGTCGTGCGTATCAGCAGGTGACCAATGGTATCAAGACATGTATGTATGCAGGCTACCCCGACCTCTATATGCAGTTTAGCAAGAAGAACGAGTTTGTCTTCCAGCCCGACTGGTATCGCGGTGTGGAATATCCCAAGGAGCAGGAGCGTGGATATGCCTCCAACGAGGACCTCTATGTTCCCGGCTATTTTGAGATGAACATCAAGAAGGGAGAGAGCGTTGTCTTTGCCGCCTCCACCTCATCGATAGCCACCGCCACACTGAAGGGTCTCTTTGAGAAAGAGGTGGAAGAGCGTGCGCCACGCGACAATTTCTTCCACTGTCTGGTGAACGCCGCCCATCAGTTCCATAAGCGTGAGAAGAACGACGACCGTTATCTCCTCGCTGGCTATCCATGGTTTAAGTGTCGTGCCCGCGACACCTTTATCGCCTTGCCAGGTTTGACACTTGCCATCGATGAGCAAGACTATTTTGAACTGGTGATGCAGACAGCAGAGCGAGGGTTGCGTGAGTTTATGGAAGGCAAACCCCTCTCTGTGGGTATCTATGAGATAGATCAGCCCGACGTGCCTCTGTGGGCGATATGGGCCATCCAGCAATATGCCAAGGAGGCGGGCAAGGAAGCATGTCGTGTCCGCTATGGAAAGTTGGTTGACGATATCATCGACTATATCGTGGATGAGCGTCATCCCAATCTCCATCTCGACGACAACGGACTGCTCTATGCCAACGGCCGTGATAAGGCTATCACATGGATGAACTCCACCGCCAACGGCCGCCCAGTGGTGCCCCGTAGCGGATATATCGTAGAGTTTAATGCACTGTGGTATAATGCACTGAAGTTCTGTGCTTCCCTCAAGTCGGACACCGACGACAGGGAATGTGCCGCCAAGCTTGAGGAGCGTGCAGAACTTTGTAAGACCTCCTTCGTGGAGACCTTCCTCAACGAATATGGTTACCTCCTCGATTATGTCGATGGCAACCTGATGGACTGGAGCGTGCGTCCCAACATGATTTTTGCTGTGGCTTTCGACTATTCGCCTCTCAATCAGGATCAGAAGAAGAGTGTGCTCGATGTCTGCACACGTGAGTTGCTCACACCCAAGGGACTGCGTTCCCTCTCTCCTAAGAGCGGAGGCTATAACCCCATGTATGTGGGTCCGCAGGTGCAGCGCGACTATGCCTATCATCAGGGAACAGCATGGCCATGGCTCGGCGGCTTCTATATGGAAGCCTGTCTGAAACTCTATCGTCGCACCCGTCTCAGCTTTATCGAGCGACAGATGGTGGGCTATGAGGATGAGATGAATTACCATGCCCTCGGCACCATCTCCGAACTCTTCGATGGTAATCCTCCCTTCCATGGACGAGGAGCCATGTCGTTTGCGATGAATGTGGCAGAGGTGCTGCGTACACTGAAGTTACTCGAGAAATATACTTACCAAAAATAACAGGAGGACAGAATTATGAAAGTACTAATGTTTGGTTGGGAGTATCCTCCTCATGTGTTTGGTGGTTTGGCCACCGCCAATTATGGAATCAGTCAAGGTCTTCATGCCCAGGGAGACATAGAGACGGTGCTCTGTCTTCCCCATCCCTTCGGTGATGAGGACACGAGTGCCTGCCGCATCGTAGCGATGAACAGCGTGCCTATCGTTTGGCGCGATGTGGACTACGATTATGTGAAGAACCGCATCGGCAACGTGATGTCGCCCGAATACTATTACAAGTTGCGCGACCATATCTATGCCGATTTTAACTATATGCATGTCAACGACCTCGGTGCGATGGAGTTTGCCGGAGGATATCCAAGCAATCTCCACGAGGAGATTAACAACTACTCCATCATCGCCGGTCAGGTGGCTCGCACAGAGACCTTTGACATCATCCATGCTCACGACTGGCTCACCTATCCAGCAGGCATCCATGCCAAGCAGGTGAGCGGCAAACCCCTCTGCATCCATGTGCACGCCACCGATTTCGACCGCAGTCGTGGTAAGGTCAACCCCACCGTCTATTCCATAGAGAAGAACGGTATGGATTGGGCAGACTGCATCATGTGTGTGAGCGAGCTCACCCGTCAGACGGTCATTCATCAGTATCATCAGGATCCACGCAAGTGCTTCACCGTGCATAATGCTGTCTATCCCCTGAAGAAAGAATATGATGAGATACCACGTCCCGACCATACGGGAAGAGACAAGGTAGTCACCTTCCTCGGGCGTATAACGATGCAGAAAGGTCCTGAGTATTTCGTTGAGGCAGCCAATATGGTGCTCCATCGCACACGCAACGTGCGTTTCTGTATGGCAGGTTCGGGCGATATGATGGATGCGATGATTTATCTCGCTGCAGAGCGAGGCATTGCCGACCGCTTCCATTTCCCAGGTTTCATGCGCGGAAAACAGGTGTATGAGTGTCTCAAGGATTCTGATGTCTATGTCATGCCATCGGTGAGTGAGCCCTTTGGTATCTCGCCCCTCGAGGCCATGCAGTGTGGTACGCCAACCATCATCTCCAAACAGAGTGGATGTGCTGAGATTCTCAACAACTGTATCAAGGTCGATTACTGGGATATCCACGCGCTTGCAGACGCCATCTATTCCATCTGTGCCAACGACTCACTCTTCAACTACCTCAAAGAAGAAGGTAAACGTGAGGTGGACCAGATCACCTGGGAGAAGGTGGGTGCATGGATAAGGCAACTCTATATGCAGACGCTCGGATGGTGAACCATCGTTCTCTGCCAATGGAGCAGAAACCTTAAGTTTTATAGATAGCAAATAAAGAAACAAATTGTAAAAAATGACCCTTGCCCCGTAAGGTCATCCCCCGCAGAGGGGACATAAGGGGGGCTGAAAGATTATGAAAACAATATGTTTATATTTTGAGATACATCAGATTATCCATCTCAAGCGCTACCGTTTCTTTGATATCGGTACCGACCATTATTACTACGACGACTATGAGAACGAGCGTAGCATCAGCGACATCGCCGCACGTTCTTATATGCCAGCCTTAGAGACCCTCCACACCATGATAAAGGAGAACAACGGCTATTTCAAGGTGGCTTTCTCGCTCTCCGGTGTAGGTATGGAACAGTTGGAGATGCACGCTCCACAGGTGTTGGCTAAACTGCAGGCTCTGAATGAGACGGGTTGCGTGGAGTTTCTCGCCGAACCTTATTCTCACGGCCTCTCCTCGTTGGCCAATGAGGAGTCGTTTGCTGCCGATGTGAAGAAACAGGCTGCCAAGGTGGAGGAGTATTTTGGAAAGAAACCCACCGTGCTCCGTAACTCCTCACTCATCTATAGCGATGATATCGGCGCACAGGCTGCTGCCATGGGCTTCAAGGGAATGCTCACCGAGGGAGCAAAACATGTGTTGGGATGGAAATCGCCCCACTATGTTTACAACTGCAACATTGCACCCAACCTCAAGCTCCTGTTGCGTGATGTAGAACTGAGTGACGATATCTCGCTCCGTTTCTCCAACACCGAATGGGAAGGTTATCCTCTCTTTGCCGACAACTATATCAATCGCATCGCTACCCTGCCAGAAGAGGAGCGTGTGATCAATATCTTCATGGAACTGTCGGCCCTCGGCATCGCCCAGCCCCTCTCTTCAAGCATCCTCGACTTCATCAAGGCACTGCCCGCCTGTGCCAAGGCTAAGGGTATCAACTTTGCCACCCCCACAGAGATATGCAGTATGACAAAGAGCGTTGGCAGTCTCGACGTGCCCGACACACTATCGTGGGTTGATGAGGAGCGCGATGTGAGCTGTTGGTTGGGTAACGCTATGCAGCGTGAAGCCTTCAACAAACTCTATAGTGTGGCTGACCGCGTGCGTATCGCCAATGACCCACGCATCTGTCAGGACTGGGATTATCTGCAGGCCAGCAACAACTTCCGCTTCATGACCACCAAACCCTCTAACGTAGGTCTCGACCGCGGTATCTACAGCGGACCTTTTGATGCCTTCACCAACTATATGAATATCCTTGGTGACTTCATCAACAGAGTGAACAGTCTCTATCCCGAGGAGATAGACAACGAGGAACTCAATGGCTTGCTCACCACCATCAAGAACCAGGGTGATGAGATAGAGATGAAAGACAAGGAGATCTCTCGTCTCAAGACCAAGCTCGAGAAGATGCAGGCTACGGAGACCAAACAGAAGGCAAAGGCTGCTCCCAAGACCAAAGCTGCTCCCAAGGTGAAGAAGGCAGATCAGCCTGTTGCTGCAGAGCCTCCTAAGAAGTAAGTTGACTAAGAACTTCTAATGATAGAGTAGATCAACAAATAGCGAGAGACGTGAGGTTGTCAGTTGTCAGACATCTTCACGTCTCAAGTATATGAAGATGAGAGGTCAATATGTCTAAGAGTTATAAAGTGTCAGTCATCATCCCTATCTATAACGCAGAGAAATATATAGGGCAATGCCTTCTGTCACTACTGACCCAAGACCTTGATGATGTGGAGTATGTGCTGATAGATGACGGTGGCCGACGCTCGACAATGGAAGTGGTGCGCAAAGTGGTGAGCGTCTCTACACGCTCTGCTGATGTCTTTATCTATCAACATTCGATGGGGGAAAATAGGGGAGTGTCGGCTTCACGCAATCTTGGCATCGAGCGTAGCAACGGGCATTATCTGTATTTTGTGGATAGCGACGATATCTGTCCGCCCCATGCCCTGTCCACCCTCTATGCCAGTGCTGAGGCACACGATCTTGATGCCGTTGTAGGCTCCTATCAACTCAACGATACCATTGGCGGACGTCTTGAAAGCAGATTACTTAGACCCTTACTCAACCTCCAAGCATCACCCTATGAGAACATGCTCCACTACCGTTATGGCGGCAGTGCCGAACCATGGCTGGGCTTAAACTGCTGGAACTGTCTGCTGCGGAGGTCGATATTGCTCATCAATCATCTGTCGTTCCAACCATTGAGCAGGGGAGAAGATATGATATTTATCCATCAGACCATGCCTTATCTCCGTCGCTTTGCCCTCCTGTCCGACATCACCTATGTCTATCATTACCGTCCACTGTCGCTTTCCAATTTCAATGGGGAAGTGACGGTTTCAGAGATTAAGAATTTGGTAGATAAGAATATCATCATGGGCAAACTCTGTGCATCGTTCACCGATACACGCTATGGTCAGCAGGCACTGGGAGAATGGGTGAAATATGTGATGTGGGATATCCTCACCCTGGCAAGGAAGCGCCATTCGCTGAGGGCCGCCTTGCCCGTTGATTATATGTCGTCGCTTTATATCCATCCTTTAAAGTTGCAAGCCATCCTTCGCCTTAAGAGACATCGCATGCTCAATCTTGCCTTCTATCTGTTGCAGTATGTCCCCTCACGACTGAGATATCAGCTCATAGACTTGGCCAATTTCATGCTAAAGAAGCGGTATGCAAGATAAGGGGTATCGCTTCAATGAGCAGCGGTTGACAATGAGCTCTATCCGATAGGCATATCTACGATATAACTTCCATCGCATGATGTGGTAGCCGGGTGAAGAGATAAAGATGTTAATCATAAGAAGCAATAGATGTCCATGCCTCAGGTGACTAAGTGCAAAACGGCGGCTCAGTTGAAGAATGCTTTTCTTCACCGATTGTGGGTCACTCAAATAATCTCGCTGTTTGAGATAGAAGTCTAAGCTGATACTGAAAAAATGATGGATATAAAGACTCTTTGCCACATAGAAAGGTGAGGCGAGCTGGTCGAGCATTGACTTGAGCCCCTTGGCATAGTCGGTAGCCGACTTATCATTGTGTAGGTATCGCTGGGCGCACATGATACCTTTCTCGTTCTTCCTATAGAAATAGCTGGGTTGAGCCATATAGGCAAACGACTTTATATGTTGATAGAGCGTATAGCAGAATATCACATCTTCGAAGTAGATGCCCTCTTCGAAGCGTAGATGATGATCTATGAACAGTTGGCGCTTGATGAGTGTGTTCCATGCCGTCACCTTGCGAATACCTATATAAAGAAGGCTGTGATCTTGGCTCCATAAATCCTCCTTATAAGGGATAGCAAGGCAATCGTTGGCTTCATCATAAAAGTTGCCCATGACGATGTCGTTCTCCTGTTGTTCAGCCATCATCATCAACCTTGTCAGTCCATCATCCAACAGATAGTCATCAGAGTCAATAAACATGAGATAGTCGTTCTTAGCTTCCTTGATGCCCGTGTTTCGACTGACAGAGAGCCCTCTGTTCACCTGGTGGTTGATGATACGAAAACTCATCTCACCCGTATAGTTGGCTATCACCTCCTGTGCTACCTCCATAGAGCGGTCTTGTGTGCAGTCGTTAATGATGATACATTCAATCAGACTGTGGTCCATCGTCTGGTGGATGATTGATTGCAGACACTGTTCGATATAGTTTTCCACCCCATAAACTGGAATAATCACTGAGACGCTGTTCATTGACGTGCAATTTGACGTGTTGATACTACTTTTACTAAGCATTGGCAAATTTATTATTTTTTTTTTAAGAAAATCTTTTTTTTCTCTTACTTTATTGTCGTTGATGCATATTTTGTATCTTTGTGCACGACAAGCACCATGTCTATGAAAATATTCTATGTCTATTCATCGCTCCTCACGAAAGGTGGAGCCGACCGCATCCTCACCATCAAAGCCAACTGGCTGGCTGCCCAGGGGCATGAGGTGGCAATAGTCACCGATTCACAGCATGGGTTGCCTCCTGTCTTCCCGCTCAGTGAGCGTGTGAGACTGATAGACCTCGCCATCAATTTCGACGAGGAGTATCGGCATAGTCTTCCAGTGCGTTTCCTGCTCTATCACCGACTGATGAGGCGTTATCGTTGTCGCCTCTCCCAGTTGCTTTCTGCTGAGCGTCCGGATATAGTCATCACGACCCTTGGAAGAGAGATGGATTTTCTCACCAGCATCAAGGATGGCAGTAAGAAGATAGGCGAATCGCATATCGCCCGCCGTTATTCCCGCAATTTCCATCTCTTGGAACAGCGAGGTGTGATACATAAGATGGTAGTTGCCTACTGGCGGAGGAAACAGGCGCGTGAGGTGAGCAGACTTGATGCGCTGGTGTTGCTGACAAAAAATGATGAGGAGAGTTGGCGAAGTGTCACTCCTCATACCCTGGTTATCCCCAATCCCCTTACCTTCTCTGCGCCTCCGCAACGTGCCCGTTGCGAAGGAAAGAACGTGCTGGCTGTAGGACGACTCTCCGAGCAGAAAGGTTTCGACCTGCTCATAAGTGCTTGGAAAAGCGTGGCTGAATGTCATCCCGACTGGCACTTAGATATCTTTGGCGAGGGAGAACAGAAAGAAGAGCTGCTCATGCTCATCGGCAGAGAGAAGCTCGACAACAATATCACCATTCATCCGCCCACCGACAGGATTGCCGACGAGTATGTCAACCACTCGTTCTATGTGATGAGTTCACGTTTCGAGGGCTTCGGATTAGTGTTGACGGAGGCGATGCTCTGTGGACTGCCCTGCATCTCTTTCGACTGTCCCTATGGACCGCGTGATATCATTAAGGATGGCGACGACGGTCTGTTGGTGTCCCATCTCTCTGTGCCCCATCTCTCAGAGGCTATCTGCAGATTGATAGAGGATAAGGAGTTGCGCAAGACCATGGGGCAGCGAGCCTATGAGCATGTTCAACGTTATTCTGTAGAACAGGTGATGCCCCAGTGGCTGCAACTCTTCAGTAGGCTGAGGGGAGGGGAGAACTCATAGAGATGAGCCGTTGATGAACTTCTGATAGAGCGCCATCCATTGTGGCATGATGTTAGATGCCTGAAAACGTTGCACCGATAGAGCTGCCTTTTTACCCATCGCTATCCTTTCTTCGGGATGTTCTATCAGATAGCATACTCTGTCGGCAAACTCATCGCAGTTGCCCTGACTGACAAGGAATCCGTCCTCTCCCGAGGTGATGATGTTACGCGGACCATGAGGACAGTCGAAGGCCACCACGGGCAGTCCGCAGCTCATTGCTTCGGGGATGACCAGTCCGAAGGGTTCATACACCGAAGTGGAAACCATCAGCGCACTGCTGAGATATTCGTCCATCACCTTTCCTGTGGGTTGATACACATGGATGTTGCTATCATCGGCTATTTGTTGATGCAGCCATTTTCTCATTTCCCCTTCTCCATAAATGTCCAGTTGCCAGTTAGGATGTCGCTGATGAACCTTCTTCCATATATCGAGCAACAGGGGAAGCCCTTTCTGTTGTTCAAGGCGTCCTACGAAGATGACACGTTGCGTGTTGCCGTCGGACAAACACCCCGTGTTGTTGAGATGAACGATGTTGGGGATGACCGTCACGTTGGAATTGAGATTCTTCCATTCTCTTGCATCCTCATTGGTCAGACTTACAATCTGCTCCACCTTGCTTAGGGCATGACGAAGATTGCGGAGCCTGAAATATTGAACGATGAAGTTGCTGCTGAGGCGGTAATATTGCAGTGCTAGTTCATGCGATTCCGCTATCATGGGGATATCACCTTTCACTTTGATGATTGTTGGAATATAGGAATGTGCAGCAATACCCGTGATGATGTCTGGATGGAAAATGTCAATCTCCTCCTTCAGTCTTGTTTCAAAGAGTTCCTGTCGATATCTTATCTCCCTCCTTCTCCTCACTCCCCTGTATTTGTAGGCATGATGAAACTGAATTTTTAAGTCCTTTACCGTGATGCGACTGTCGAGGTCGTAAGGGTAAGGGTGCTCGCCCTGGTTGGTAGTGATGAGAAGGATGTCTGCCCCATATTGCTTCGCCAGGAGATTCATTCGGTCAGTCCATATACGCTCGATACCTCCCCAAAGAGCCATGCTTTCATAGATGAACATTAGTTTCATACAAAACAAGATATATGTTTGTTATTTTATGGATAACCTCTTCTGCAAATATAGTAAAATTTTTCTTGCATATACCCCTAAGATGTTCAATAGTGTCCCCATTTGCAATTATTTAACAGATAGCAAAAGGTGTAGAAAAGTGGGAGGGAAGACTATGATGAAGATTTTTCCCTGATTTATGCTTTTCTCTCCCTTGAATACGAAGGAAAATTCTTATCTTTGTCGAGGAAAACAAAGAAATAAAATACTAATCATGAAAAGAATATCCAACATCCTCTTTGCTACACTCCTCTCAATGAGTCTTCATGCGCAGAATATCGACTTCGATCTGCCGGGTAAAACCACTCCTGGTAAGGACACAGAGATCAACTATATCTCATGGGCAGTCCCTCGAGCGCATACTGATACGAAGGTGTTTGATAACGGAATGAGAATAACCATCTCTGCAGGTGGACGTGCCGCCGATGTGGGCAGCAACTGGAGCAAGACAGACGTGGAGACAAATGGTCTGCGTGTCATTGCCGACGAGGTGCTGGCAACAAACATTGTTGATGGAAACCTGACGCAGATAACCGAAGGCTCCACATCGCTGACCCTGACTATCAGCGGACTCACCCCCGGCGCACACACGCTGAAAGCATATCATAACAACTCTGATAAGAACCAGATACAGCCTGATATGAAGGTCAGCGTCAATGGAGAGATGATCAGCACGGGCATCAAGTTTACATCAGGCGCAAAGAGCACTACGGAGGCGGGCGTCTCCTTCGTGCGTTTCACCGCTGAGGAAGGAAAGGCTGTGGTCATCACCTACGCCACTACACCAGAGGATGGGGTGACCTATACGAATACACGTGCGATGATCAACGGTCTTGAGTTGGATGTGGCGGAGGTTGTCGCTACCGACCCTGTTCCCGCCAATCATGATTATCATGCAGGTGAGGATGGTGGCAAGGTGAACTTCTCATGGGTGGCACCCGAAGGTATCGTGAGTCATAAGATGGTGCTCGGTACCGACTCTACTGAGGTGGCCAATGCCACGACGTATGTCTATGAGGGCACCGAGGCATCGTATGAGAAGGATGGTCTCTCCTCTATGCACAAATACTGGTGGCGAATAGATGAGGTGGATGCCGCAGGCACTGTACATAAGGGTAAGGTATGGGTATGTCAGCCACGTCATCTTGCCTTCCGCGGTGCGGAGGGTTATGGACGTTATGCCATAGGTGGGCGTGGCGGTATGGTTTATCACGTGACCAACCTCAGCGGCGACAAGGACGAACCCGGTTCTCTGCTCTATGGACTGGTGAATATCGAAGGTCCGCGATATATTGTTTTTGATGTCAGTGGCGTCATCGATGTTGGCTTTGAGTCACAGTTTGTGAAACCTTACGCATATATCGCCGGACAGACAGCTCCAGGCAAGGGCATCTGTATCAAATCGTCAAATATCAATATCGGCTCAGATGTTATCTGCAGACACATGCGTTTCAAGCGCGGACTGGGTGTGTATGGAGAGAACACGGGCAATGCCATGGGACTCTCCGGTGCCAACCACGCCATCGTCGATCACTGTACGGCGGCATGGGGAACCGACGAGACCGTCTCGGGACGTGGGGCTCTGAATGTTTCATTCCAGTATTGCGTGATAAGTGAGGCGCTCGGCATCACCGGTCATAAGAATTATGCCGATGGTGTCAACCACGGTTATGCCGCCACCATCGACGGCCGTATAGGTTCATGGCATCATAACCTTCTCGTCAACTGTGCCGGAAGAAACTGGTCAATGGGGGGAGGTATGGACGGACAGAACAGGCCTATTGGTGGGCTCGACCTCTTTAACAACGTGTGTTATAACTGGAACAAGCGAACAACAGATGGTAACTGCCACGCTGTCAACTTCGTTAATAACTACTACAAAATGGGTGCAGACACACAGAAGAGCATCCTCTTCACGCAGGATTTTGAGAGCGGGATATCGCCCGAAGGTATCAACCAGGCATATGTTGACGGCAATATCCGCGAGAATAAGAACCACTCACTGACCATGCAGGCGTATGCCCTCGACAAGAACAACGATATCTATAACTATGTCGTCAGCACAGGAACCCAACCCTCGTATGAGTTCCAGGTGAAGGAGCCGCTCTTTCCATCGTATGCCACGATACACACGGCTAAGGAGGCGATGAAGATAGTGACGAGCATCAGTGGTGCCACCATGCCTGTGCGCGACGAGCATCACAAGAGAAACATACGCGAGACGCTTGATGGTACATATACTTATGTAGGCTCCAAGTCGGGCATCAAGGGAGAGATAGACACCGAGGAGGATATCAAGGAGCATGCCGCAGGGAAGGGATGGGAGGACTATCCCGAGGAAACACGTCCTGAGGGTTACGATACGGATAGAGACGGAATGCCCGACTGGTGGGAGCGCTGTGTAGGCAGCGACCCCATTGCCGCCAATCATAATGAGGATCCCGATGGCGACGGATGGACACGTTTAGAAGACTACCTCGACTTCATCGCCCATCCTTATGTCATCTTGAAGCAGGGCGCGACGGCAAGCATTGATTTGAGTGAGCACTTCGCTGGTTTCTATGGTCAGAACCGCGTTGCCAAGACCCCTTCGTTCAGCGTGGAGGGAAACGGAAGTGATGAGGGGTATGTGACAACGATAGAAGGCAATATCTTGAGCATCACTGCCAACTCCTCTGCAGACAGTCGCATCGCCACACTTAATGTCGTGGTGAATGATGGAGAAACACTCTTTACACAGCAGTTTGGCATAGCTATATCCGATGATATCACGGGGATAGAAGAGGTTGCGACCCATAGACAGGAGCAGAACAGCTATTTCTACAATCTTAACGGACAGAGACTTCTTCAGCCACAGAGAGGAATAAATATCGTCGGTGGTAAGGGGGTGTCGAACGGAAGAAGGTGGAAGAAGTTATTGGTGAAGTAAATATTATACATTTTTTTGGTATATCCTACAGAATTGCTATCTTTGTCAGTGATGAAAAAGGCAGTATCTCTTATAATAACTCTATGGTGCAGTATGGGCGTGCTCATCGCACAGCCTTACTGCGATGTACGGACATTTTCTGTGCTTGATGGGTTGGCGTCAAACACCATCTCAGGGTGCGTGCAGGATAGCGATGGGCTCCTCTGGTTCTCTACATGGAACGGCATATCCCTCTATGATGGTTATCAGTTTCATACTTTCCGCAACGAACCGGGCGAGAAGGAGATGCTCACTACCAACCGCATCTCCCTCATGAAGAACGCCACCCATGGCAACCTCTGGCTGGTTACCCCCGACCGCCGCGTCTATCTCTTCGATACTAAGACCTGCCATTTCGTCAACGTTGGAGAGATGATAAAGCAGCAGTTTGGTCATGACGTCAAGGTGAGAAATGTCTATCCCTTAGATAATGGATATACCTGGGTGGTGAGCAATGACGATAACTCCAACTACCGTATCGACGACCGATTGATTACTAAAGGTGAAGGCATCAGCTGTTATAGTCGTAAGCAGCACAACCTCAAAGATAATACATTGAGAAAGATTGTGCTCGACGATGAGGGAGGAGAGTGGGTGTTCAGCAACAGCGATGTGTGGTTGCTTGGGACAGAAGTGAGAGTGAAGCAGTATTATGAACATTTTGTTCCTCTGAAACGATGGATTGTCTTTGCTACCCCCAAAGGAAAGGTGAAAATCTATGATAAGCAGAGGCAACGGTTCGACGACTACCAGCTCCCAAGGAGCGTGAGTCGCATAAACAAACTGGTGGTAAGAGATCATCACAAGGTGTTGCTGGCCACCAACGATGGTGTGGTAGAGATTGATGTGGCTAAGCGCCGTCACAACCACTATTCCGTGCAGACGATAGCACAACACTCGCCAGAAGCAACCTCACTTTTTGTTGATAGTCGACAGCGTGCGTGGGTGTTTACCAGCGAGGATGGGGTAGTGCTCCTCGACCTGAAAAGCGGAGAGACCCATTGGATGAATGCTGAGGCCGACAGTCCGCTGACACAGACCCTCAGCGAACAGCCCTTTGTGCATGAAGACCGTCACCACACCGTGTGGGTTGTGCCACAGGGAGGTACATTCGCCTATTTTGACGAGGAGCGACAGCAGCTCTGTCCCTATGTTATCAAAGCAAAGAACCTCTTGCAGCAGAGCGTCTCGTCAATAGTAAAATATTGTGTTGACAAGCAGCAGAACCTCTGGTTCACAGGATCGAAAGACGTATGTCAACTCAGTTTCAGATATAACTACTTCAAGGTGAACTCTGTGATGAGCAACGATGAGGTGCGCTCCCTGCTCACCGACAGAGACGGGCGCACATGGGCAGGCACAAGAGATGGATTCCTCGTTGTCTTCGATGCCGACCACAGACGCCTCGGTTTTCTCAATCGTAGCGGTAAGATCACCCAGCAGCGTGTCCACTTCTCCGAGAAGCTCTATGCCCTTTATCAAGATATTGAGGGCAGACTGTGGATAGGAACGAAGGGTGAGGGACTCTTCATGCTTTCTCCCGATGGAAAGTTTACTCATTATCATCACGACGCAAAGGACAACTGGTCGCTGAGCAGCAATGACGTGTATGACGTGGTGAACGACAACCAAGGGCGTCTGTGGGTAGCTACCTTTGGAGGAGGTGTCAACCTCATGGACTTCAGTGGAGAACAACTTCGTTTCATACATTCGGGCAATGAGTTGAAGGGTTATCCCATCAACGACTATCCCAGAGTGAGACGCATCGCCTTCGACAAGAATGATGTGATGTGGATCTCCACCAATAGCGGTCTGCTCACCTGCAGTCAGAAGTTCAGTCATCCCAGTCAGCTCCGTTTCTTCCACTCCTCCCATGTGTTCCGCGACACCAAGAGCCTTCTCTCTTCCGATGTGTTGCAGACCTTAATAGGTAGAGACGGCAAGGTGTATGTGGTCACCTTAGGTGGCGGTGTGCAACAGCTTCTCTCCACCCAGCCGCTGGCAGACAATCTCCGTTTCTCCCGTTTCCTTCATCATAGGTCGAGCGACTTGGTCCTGTCATTAGCCGAAGATCGTCTTGGAAGGATATGGATGGTCGGTGAGAGCACCATTGACAGATACGACCCCAAGACACAGAATACAGTAAGGTTCATCCCCTATCTATTTGGTGATGACATCGAACTCTCCGAAGCCATGCCGCGCTATGACGCCACTAAGGACGAACTGACGCTTGCTGCCCGAGGTCATCTCATACGTTTCAGTCCAGAGAAACTCAAACATAGCAACTACCAACCCAATATCGTGTTTACGGGAGTGAGATATCAAGGTGATAGAGAACTGCAACCTCTCCTTCGTGCCGACGAACTGGAGGTAGCGTCCGACTGTCGCAACCTCACCATCTTCTTCTCAGCTATCGACTATGAAGACAGGTATCAGTTGAAGTATGCCTATAAGATAGAGGGGATAGATAAGGATTGGAACTATGTGTATGATGGTCATGGCGCCTCCTTCAACCGACTCCCTTCGGGCCATTACCGCCTGTTGGTAAAGAGTACCAATAGCGATGGGGTATGGATGGATAATGTCGCCACCCTCGATATCTATGCCCATCCCACCTTCGGGGAGACCCCCTGGGTATGGGTGCTCTATCTCCTTATTCTTGTAGCCATTGTCTATGTGGCAGTGTATATCCAGACACTGCGTAATAAAGCACTCCTTGAAGGTGAACTGAATGAGATGAAGACGAAGTTCTTCACCGACATCAGTCATCGTCTGCGCACACCACTGACCCTCATCGGTGGCCCCGTGAACGAGGTGCTCAAAGAGGATGGACTGACAAAGAAGGCACGTGCATACCTCGAGATGGTGCTCCGCAACACTAAGGAGATGCTCAACCTCGTAGATAAAATGCTTAGGGGAGGAGGAGACAAACAACCCTATATCACCGACCAGAATGTGTGGGAGGTCAATATCGCTCCGGTGGAAGAGATAGATAGCAGTAACAGACAGGGGGATAAGATGGGACCACGACTCCTGGTAGTGGAAGATAATAACGACCTTCGCGCCTTCCTTGTAAGCATCCTCAGCAGCGACTACACCGTGTTGCAGGCTGCCAATGGCGAACAGGGACTGAAGATTGCCGAGGAGCAGATGCCCGACTTCATTATCACCGATGTGATGATGCCCGTGATGGACGGACTGACGATGGTGCATCGTATCAAGCAGAACAACGACATCTGTCATATCCCCATCATCGTGCTCTCTGCCAAAGCCTCGGTGGAGGACAGGGTGCAGGGACTGGAAGAGGGAATAGATGATTATATCACCAAACCCTTCAGTGCCATCTATCTTAAGTCGAGGGTGAATAACATCATCGGTCAGCGACAGATGTTACAGCAGAACTATATCGCTCAGCTCCGCCCTGACGACAATAGGACATATAAATTGGAGTCTCCACAGATAGTAGATGCCGACAATGAGATGATGAAGCAGCTGATGGCCTACCTGGAGACGCATATCAGCGACCCCGACCTGAAGATAGAAGATCTGGCGGACGCCGTTCATCTCGGACGCTCAGTGTTCTATGGCAAGATAAAGAGTATTGTGGGTATGACACCTGTCGATTTCGTGCGACATATACGTATTCAGCGGGCTGAAGAACTCGTGATCAAGAGTGCCTACTCCTTCTCGCAGATTGCCTATGAGGTGGGATTCTCCGACCCTAAGTATTTTAGCAAGTGTTTCAAGAAGGAGACAGGTATGACACCTTCAGAATATCGCACGATGAAAAATGGATAAAAGAACTGGTGCATCAGAACACTTGGTCCTGATGCACCAGCGGTCAATGTTTAGAAGAGGGTGCGCACACCCTCTTCTATCTGTTATTTCCTGATATGCTTCTCTATCTTGCCATTTCCTTCCGGACAGATGATATAGATACCTTTTCCTTCCTTACCTCTTACTTCACGGCCGTCGATGGTAAACACTCTCTCCTGCATCTGCTTGTTCCCTCTCACAGTGGAGATGCCGGTAGAGGTTGAGGAGTAGAGTCTGATGATGGCACAAATCTGTTTCACCTTCGTAGTGAAGGTCAGGGTGCCTGTAGCTGGTGTAGAGAGAGCGATGCTATAGGTCTGCATGCTCTTGTCCTTAGGAAAGACATAGTCGGTAGCGCCAAAGGTCTCACCATTCACCTCAGAGATATAGGCGTCAGCATCTTCATAGTTGTCGCGCCCTTCAAACACTATCCTGTTAATGCTCACGTTCTTTGGGAGTTTGATGGTGTAGGAAGCTGCAGAGAACTTTACAAGGTTACTGCTGTTGGAATAGGTTTTGCTCTTGTTGTTGCTCACAGTGATGCCATCACTGAATCCCCATTCTGTTGTAGAAATATCGGCAGTGTGTGTCTGGTTGGAAATCTCATATTCAGTGGATACAAGGGGGTCTTCTTTCACGATGTTACCGAGCGCTGTGCCGCCTTCCAACTGGCCCTCGGTGATTTCGGCTACAATGCTGTTGAGGTAATTCTCTAAGTTGGTATAACCATCTTCACCGACGATGCTGCCGTCTTTCGCATTGTTGGGGTCCAGCCCGTTGGCAGTCTCCCAGCTATCAGGCATACCGTCGCCATCGGTATCTACCGGAGCTTCTGTGGAGTTGAGCGTAGGCCATGCACTCCAGTTAGCATCAGCATCCACAGGTTTGTTGTCCTCCTGAGAGTCGATCATGCCATTATGGTTGCCGCTGCCCGTGTGCGTAGCCAGTCCGTTCTGGGTGTCGTTGATGATCAACTGATCCACATCGTCACGCGTCAGACAGCACCCGGCGTAGGCCAACACCTTCTTGTAGGCATCGGTAGCTGTGTGGGTAGTGACATAAACGAAGTCGATAGGTTGGCTCAACTTTATCGTATCCTTGGTCGTAGCAGTAAAGAGATTATCGTTGTCGCTATTGGTGATCTGGTTATAGATGCCATAAGTCCAGTTGTCATTTGTCACATCACTGTATTTGCTGTTCACGTTGCCGTCAACATAAAACTTTCCCCAAATATGCTCTGTGGGTTGATAAGCAGGGTAGGTTTTCACATACTGTGAAGTGCGGATGCCGATACCGGCGATACGTCTCTGTCTAACAGCACTTATCTGTGCCGTTCCAGGTCCTGGTTTATAGTAGTTGTTCACGATGTTTACTTTCATCGCCTCTCCACCATAACAGCCATTGCCGGCCCAGTTGTAGAGCACATTGTTGCGCATATCCAAACGCTCGTCCAGCTGTGTGGTATAACGCGGACCAAGGCGGGGCACACGGCTCTCGTGGTGAGCCATCAGATTGTGGTGATAGGTGACACCGCTGCCACCCCAGTTGCCACCATAGCCATGGGCGCCCTTGCTGTGACCTGCATCTTGAAGACTCTGTGAGGAGATACACCACTGCACGGTGGAGTTCTTCACACCATAGATGGAGAGGCACTCATCGATGCTCCAGCTTACCGAGCAGTGGTCAACCATGATGTCCTGCTGGTCCATACCGCCGAGTCCATCCCATGAGTCTGCACCGTTCTCAGTCACATATTTGTTACCCAAACGGAAGCGCAGGTAGCGCAGGATGACGTTGTTGGCCTGGATGCTCACAGGGTAGTCGGCGATGCAGATGCCGTCGCCGGGAGCAGTCTGTCCCGCAATGGTGAGGTTGCCTCCCTTGATGTTGAGCACTGATTTCAGATGGATAGTACCCGACACGTCGAACACGATGGTGCGTGTGCCGTTTTGTCCTACGGCCCATCGCAGCGAGCCCGTCCCACTGTCATTGAGATTAGTCACATGGTAGACTTTTCCTCCGCGACCGCCACTCACATAGCGACCGAATCCCTCAGCACCAGGAAATGCGGGTGTCTTCTCCTTGGCTTCCTCTGCAGATATCGTGGTTATGCCTGCCAGTAAGACAAGAAGCATGAGGGTAATGTTAGTAATCAATTGTCTTTTCATTCGAGTAGTTTTATAGTTTTCTCTTAATTCTCTTAGATATTTGCGGCAAAAGTAATAACAATTTCTGATATTATGGAGTTTTTTTTCTCTCCTTTAGTAGAATTATTTTCGAATCAACACCATAATCGCTTTTTATTGCTGAAGTAGAAGGGTAATCCTCTTCATCTCTACAGAGTTTCGATGCAGCAGCTCACATCAATAAGAACCATGGAAAGAAACAGTTATTAGAAGACTTCCGTGAACAAAAACATTCGCCTGTGTCTGAAAGGTACAGGCAAGGTAATCATGTGGATTTGTAAACCGTAAAAGCGGTTGTAGTTTCTTGCTCATACACCGTCAGAGCTAAGTAAAAATACTCCTATTTATATATAGCAGAGAACAGCCTTTTGTTTTCAGTTTTCCGATACCAAAAGAGTATGTTGAGAAAATCCCAAACATCAGAGGTGTGAGGGAATGTTGAATATCTAATTAATGTTAAATCGTTATAGTTTTTTTAGTTGGTTGAACATATTTTGATTTTTTTGCCTTAGATTTGCGGGTGATTTCGTGGGCTTAAACTTCTGTCTAATGCGGAATGCGTTATATATGAGGATTTTATAAACAAATCATAATAATATCTAAGAATAAACTACTAACTAAAATGTTAATCGCTACCATGGAAGAAAAAAGAGCGACTAGAACTGGCAAGTTGCTTCTCTTGTTGGCATTCCTATTGTTGATGCCATTAGGAGCTGTTGCACAGATCATTACAGTGAAGGGTACCGTTATTGACTCGCAAGGAGAGACGGTGATAGGTGCCAGCGTTGTAGAGAAAGGTAATGTAAAGAATGCTACGATTACCGATCTTGATGGTAACTTCACCTTGAAGGTTGCCAAAGGAAAGCTCCTCGTGATTAGTTTTGTGGGTATGGAGACTCAGGAGGTGAAAGCCGCTCCTAAGTTGAATATTACCATGCAGGATGATGCTAAGGTCATCGAGGAAGTTGTGGTTATTGGTTACGGAGGCTCCAAGGCCCGCAAAGACCTCACCGGTTCGGTAGGTTCGGTAAGCGGAAAGAAATTGGAGGCTGTGCCCGTGACATCAGCAGCTGTTGCCCTTCAGGGTAAGGTTGCCGGTGTGCAGGTGACCACTGTGGATGGTCAGCCCGGTGCTGACGTGCATATCCGAGTCAGAGGTGGTACGTCGGTGACACAGAGCAACGAGCCGCTTTATATCGTTGATGGTTTCCAGACAGACAACATTAACGATATTCCTCCTTCGGACATCGCTTCTATCGACATTCTCAAGGATGCTTCTCTTACTGCCATCTATGGTGCTAAGGGTGGTAACGGTGTAGTTGTCGTTACGACCAAGTCGGCTAAGGAAGGTAAGGTGCAGGTGTCATTCAATGGCAACCTCTCCGTAAGTAGTCTTGCCCGCAAGCTCGACCTGATGGATGCACAGGATTTTGTCAACTACCAGTATCAGTGGCATGCTTGTAACGGTACACGTTCCACCAACGCCAAATTCTTCAAGGCCAATTTCGGCAACCCTTATGACCTCGACATGTACTCGGTGCTGCCGTCCCATGACTGGCAGGATGAGGTGATGGGTGAGAATCCCATCAGCTATACCGCAAACCTCAATATCGGTGGTGGAAGCGAGAAGGTTAATTTCAATATCTCGCTCACCAACAGTGAGGACAAGGGTATCATCCTTGGTTCGGGCGTGCGTCGTACCAACCTGAACATCAAGACCAATGTGAAGATTACTGATAAGCTGACCTTTCAGGTGAATCCCAAGTTCACCTTCCGTCGTGACGAGGGTGCCGGTGGTGACAACATCGGAACAGGTGGTATCATCGACGTGCTGAAATATCGTCCTACCAATGGTTTGCGCGAATATGGGTATATCGATCCTTCATACGCCGACCCCGATGAGGAGGAACTGTTCACCTATACCAATCCTAAGAATGATATCGCCATCAACCAGTTGGTCAAGCACTCCTATGCTTATACAACGGGTATGTCGCTCGACTGGAAACCTATCAAGGGACTGACCCTTCGTACAGAGGGTACGCTTGGTGTGAAGTGGACCGATCAGAGACGTTTCTATGGTGCACTGACTGATAAGGGTCAGAAGAATAACAGCCAACCAGTGGCCGAACTTGCAAATACATTCACTCTGAGCTATATATGGACAAATACGGCAAGCTATAACTTCTCGTTGAAGGATGTTCATAATTTCTCACTTCTCGCCGGTCAGGAAATCCAGAACTCCAGCAAGCGTTCTGAGGGAATGACTAACCGCTATTTCCCCCGTACATTCTCTGCAACGGATGCGTGGAACAACATGAGCTTCGGTACACCTTATATTAATACGACCTCCCTCTCCACCCCCGACCGCACAGCTTCGTTCTTCGGTCAGGTGAATTATAACTTCGACCACAAGTATCTCCTCAGTGCTACGTTCCGTGCTGATGGTTCTACCAAGTTTGCTCCCGGCAATCAGTGGGGTTATTTCCCCTCTATCTCAGGTGCCTGGGTGGTATCCGAGGAGAAGTTTATGAAGAGCATCAAGTGGATCAATATGTTGAAGCTCCGTGCTGCTATCGGTATGTCGGGTAACAACCGTATCGACAACGATATGTGGCGTCAGCTCTATGAGATTAACACCACTGGCGGTCCTGGCTTTGGTGAGACCACTCTCTATGGCGAGCAGTATTACGGCAATGCAGGCGATGCTAAGTTTGCCAATAAGGAAATCAAGTGGGAGACAACCATCACCCGTAACATCGCTGCCGACATTACACTCTTCGGCGGTCGTCTGACCATTACGCCCGAATTCTATTGGTACACCACAAAGGATCTGCTCTATAAGTCAGACATTCCTTCGACATTGGGATATACCAGTCAGATGCAGAACATCGGCCAGGTAACAACCAAGGGTTTTGAGTTCTCTGTCAATGGTGACATTATACAGGGCAAGGACTATGTGTTGTCTGGTAACATCTCATTCGGATTTAACAAGAAGAAGATTGATAAGCTCAATGGTACCGACAATGTTGTTTGGGACCAGAACAACCGCTGGAAGTCAGCCTATAACGACTACTGCTTAAAGGTAGGTAGCGAGGTTGGACTTATCTATGGTTTCGTATATGACGGACTTTACTCTATGGACGAGTTCTACTTTGATCCGCTCAACAACTTCCAGGCTGTACCTTGGGGTTCGAGTGCTGCCGATAATGGAACATCCAAGAACTGCGGACCGCGTGAGGATGGTTATGTAACCGTCATCAATGACGTGTCGGGTACCTCCAACTCTGGTATCGCTACCATGCCCGGTAAGATTAAGTTTAAGGACCTCAACGGTGACGGACGCATCACCGAGGATGACCGTACGGTGATTGGTAATACCAACCCAAGAGTACAGGGAGGTTTCGGTCTCTCCGGTCAGTGGAAGGACTTCGACTTTACCGCCAACTTCACCTATATGCTCGACTTTGACGTTAACAATGCCACGGCTTACGCATTGTCATCATCGGTTGGCAACAAGAACAAGTTTAATAATGTGCTTGAGAAATTTAACAATGGCTGGCAGTATAATGATATCACCGGTAAGCTCACCGGCACCAAGGGTGATATCCTATACAAACTTTATTACGTTGACGATGGTCTCTCTATCTATAAGAGAGCTAATGCAGGCAGAACACTTTGGAACCCGACAGACGTGACCACCAACCTCACACAGTCGTATTTCATTGAGGACGGTTCGTTCCTGCGTTGTAATGACATCACTATCGGCTACACCATCCCCAGTAAGATTATAAAGAAAATAGGTCTCACCAAGGCACGCTTCTATGTGTCGGCCACCAACCTCTTCATCATCACCGATTACAGTGGTTATGACCCCGAGGTTGATATCCAGACAGGACTCACTTGCGGAATGGACTACAACCGTTATCCACGCAGCCGCAGCTTTGTCTTTGGTACCAACATTACATTCTAACAATGTCGTATAAAGAACAATTAAAACATAAGATATGAGACTCAAGAATATTTTATATACAGGAATGGCGTTACTGTCGCTTACTGCCTGCAACGACTATCTGGATGTTGATGCACCGTCGGCCTATACCGATGAGTTCGTGTTTGGCCAGAAAAGCGAGATTAACCGTGCACTCAACGGAGTGTATGCACAGGCTCTTGCTGGTGACCTCTACGGCAATGCCTTTCAGAGTACTTTCAACCTCAACAGCGATGTTGACATTTATATCAGTTCTGCCTCTTCTCATGCACACAACACCTATAGGCGTTTTGACTGTGACGACCAGGGAGGTGATATCTACAAATACTGGACGGCAGCATACAATCTCATCGAGTATGCCAACAGGTTTGTCAGAGGCATTCAGAACAGTCCTCTCTATGACACCAGCGACAGTGAGATCATGCAGTGGTTGGGTGAGGCCAAGTGTCTGCGTGCTATGGCTTACCACGACCTTGTGGTGATGTTCGGTGACGTGCCTTTCACATTCACCCCCTCAGCAGAACAGGGGTCGGACATGATTATTCCCGTTTTTGACCGTTTAGTGATTCAAGATTCACTCATCAGCGACTTGAAGAGCATTGCACCCTATATGTCATCAAGCAACTCGGTGACAGTGGAACGCTGCTCAAAGGAATTTGCCCAGGCATTGGTAGCACGTGTGGCACTGACAGCCGGTGGCTACTCTCTCCGTCCAGACAAGGAGCGTCCTACCAACTATGGAAAGATGGAGCGTCCTGCCAACTATCTTGACTATTACAAGATAGCCCGTGCATACGCTGACTCCGTCATCTCCTCCGGCAAGCACGCGCTGAACCAGTCTTATCGTGACGTGTTCGTCAAAGAGTGTAACTATACGTTGGTCAACAACGACGATGTGATATTCGAGTTCCCCTTCTCCAAAGAGGGTAATGGCAATACAGGTTATAGCCAGGGACCGTCTTACTCATCATACGAGGGTAATACCGTCGGTGTATGGGGTGAATGTGATGGCGGCGTGCGTCTTAACGCATTCTACCGTTTCCTCTTTAGGGACAAAGATATGCGCCGTGAGTTTGTCAACGGACTCTGGTACTATTCCTATTACACCAATCCTGATGATGGTACGCTTCAAGACTCTGTATATATCAGAAATGACTACAGCGTGCATTGTAACAAATGGTCGAAGCTTTGGACAGATGAGAGCCTTGCATTGGGTAGAGACAAGAGTGGTAACACTGGTATCAACTTCCCCTATATGCGTTTTGCCGATGTGTTGCTGATGTATGCCGAGGCTGACAATGAAATCAACGGCAGACCGACAGAAAAGGCCATCGACTGTCTTGCAAGAGTTCATAAACGTGCCTTCCTTGATGGCGATCCTACTTTTGTGAGTGAGGCAAGTGCATCTAAGGAGGCCTTCCAGAAGGCTGTGCTCGATGAGCGTAAGTGGGAGTTTGCTGGCGAGAACATGCGTTGGCGTGACCTTGTACGTACCAATACCTATGCTGAGGAACTCGTGTATAGTTTCCTCCGCTATCACTCAGTGGGTATGCAGAATGCCGGTAGTGCATCAGGTTTTGAGGATGCCATCAACGAGCATGATGGTCGTCAGTATATCGATAATATGCCAGATCGTATCTACTACCATGCCTATAAGCTTGATGAGCCTATCACTACGCTCGGTATGCGTGTATGCGGACCACAGCTCTATGGTAATGTAGTGGACAACGGAACACTGGTTACTACCTATCCTAACCAGTCGTTGAAGAGCCTCCGCGTATATAATGCCTATGCGCCCGCAACAATGCCAGTGAAGAGCTATATCACCAACTTTGGTTTCAAGGCTATCGCATGGAACCATGCCGACTTCTATCAGTGGGGTGACACTGATGCTGGCTTGCCTAAGGACCAGTGTAAGTACACATTCTATGGATATATACGTTCCGATGAAGGTGGAAACATCTGGTTGATAAAAGATGGCGTGCAGACACTCTTCCCCACATCAATCCCAACAGCTGAAGAACTGCCAGTGGTACGCTACATCCTGCCGTATCCTAACCTTGCTATCCAGCGTTCAAGGGGTGCTTACAAGAATTACTATGGTTATTAATTCCTAAAACAGAAATAAAGACATGAAGAATATATTTCGTAATATGTTGCTTTTGCTCACAGCAAGCACATCGGCATTGATGGTGTCATGCAGTGACGATGACGACTCTGTAGCAGCAAACCTCGACAGACAGTTTATGACCATGTTCATCACTGACTACACACGAGGAAAAGGAACTGACTATCCATACAACTGCGGTCTCGACGGTGCCTATCCTCATGGCAACACCATCCACCTCTATTGGTATGGCGTGAAGGAGGAATTTGGTTGTGCTGGCTACCAGATACAGATGGCACTGCAGCCAAAGGTGAGCAACGGTCCCGAGGCTTGGGCAAGCATCCAGGGTACGAGCGACCTGCTGCTTGACACTATCGTGGGTCCTAAGGTACTCGACCTGATTATCCCCGACCTTCAGTACTCCACCGACTATCGCTTTGCCATCCGTGCATTGTCTGACCGCGACAACAACGTGACTGATTTCTCGCACGCCTCCAACTGGTATGGACACGGCAATGGACGCCAGTGGCAGGAGTAT
>JAHAZN010000010.1 GCA_018385335.1 Prevotella sp. | reverse complement strand
CTCTTTACATTATCATATATATTATAATCAGAAAATATGGCTTTCAAGAAAGATTCAAAGATAAAGAGTAATTTCACCAAGATAACCATTGGTCTGGCTTCTCCCGAGGAGGTGCTCGAAGGTTCCTTTGGTGAGGTGACCAAGCCTGAGACCATCAACTATCGTACATACAAGCCCGAGCGTGATGGCTTGTTCTGTGAGCGCATCTTCGGTCCTACCAAGGACTTTGAGTGTGCCTGCGGCAAGTATAAACGCATCCGTTACAAGGGTATTGTCTGCGACCGTTGTGGTGTGGAGGTGACAGAGAAGAAGGTACGTCGTGAGCGCAGTGGACATATCGAGCTTGTGGTACCTGTGGCACACATTTGGTATTTCCGTTCCTTGCCTAACAAGATAGGTTATCTGCTCGGACTGCCCACCAAGAAGCTCGATGCCATCATTTACTATGAGCGTTACGTGGTGATTCAGCCAGGTGTGCTCGCTGAGAAAAAGGATGGTGAGGGTAACCCTGTATTAGGTTCTACAGCCTACGACCTCCTGACAGAGGATGAATATAACGATATCCTTGACAATCAGGTTCCTGCTGACAATGAGTATCTCGAAGATTCCGACCCCAATAAGTTTATCGCTAAGATGGGTGCTGAGGCTATCTACGACCTGTTGGCCCGTATTGACCTCGACTCTCTCTCTTATGAGTTGCGCGACCGTGCCAATACCGATTCTTCCGTACAGCGTAAGAATGAAGCACTCAAGCGTCTTCAGGTGGTAGAAGCTTTCCGTTCGAGCAAGACCATCAACAGGCCCGAGTGGATGATTCTCAAGATTATCCCCGTCATTCCTCCCGAGCTCCGTCCGCTGGTACCCCTCGATGGTGGCCGTTTCGCTACCTCCGACCTCAACGACCTCTATCGTCGTGTGATCATCCGTAACAACCGTCTCAAGCGACTGATGGAGATCAAGGCACCTGAGGTGATTCTCCGCAATGAGAAACGTATGCTTCAGGAGGCTGTTGACAGTCTTTTCGATAACTCGAGAAAGAGTAGTGCCGTGAAGAGCGACAGCAACCGTCCTCTCAAGTCACTGTCCGACTCACTGAAGGGTAAGCAAGGTCGTTTCCGTCAGAACCTGTTGGGTAAGCGTGTTGACTACTCTGCCCGTTCGGTGATCGTTGTAGGTCCCGAACTGAAGATGGGCGAGTGCGGTCTGCCCAAACTCATGGCTGCAGAGCTCTACAAACCTTTCATCATCCGCAAGCTCATTGAGCGCGGCATCGTGAAGACGGTGAAGAGTGCCAAGAAGATTGTTGACCGTCGTGAACCCGTAATTTGGGATATCCTGGAGAATGTGATGAAGGGTCATCCCGTGTTGCTCAACCGTGCACCAACACTTCACCGTCTCGGTATCCAGGCCTTTCAGCCCAAGCTTATCGAGGGTAAGGCTATCCAGCTCCATCCCCTTGCATGTACAGCGTTCAACGCTGACTTCGATGGTGACCAGATGGCTGTCCATCTCCCATTGAGCAATGAGGCTATCCTCGAGGCACAGATTCTCATGCTTCAGAGTCATAATATCCTCAACCCAGCCAATGGTGCTCCTATCACCGTCCCCTCACAGGATATGGTGCTCGGACTCTACTACATCACCAAGATTCGTCCAGGAGCCAAGGGAGAGGGACTCATCTTCTACGGACCAGAAGAGGCTATCATTGCCCACAACGAGGGTAAGTGCGACCTCCATGCTCAGGTGAAGGTGATGGTAAAAGACCTCAATGAGAAGGGCGAATTGGTTGACAAGCTCGTTGAGACCTCTGTAGGACGTGTCATCGTGAACGGCATTATCCCCGATGCAGTGGGTTATGTGAACAAGGTGATCTCAAAGAAGAGTCTGCGTGATATCATTGCTGATGTTATCAAGATGGTAGGTTTCGCCGAGGCTTGTGAGTTCCTCGATGGTATTAAGAACCTTGGTTACCGTATGGCCTATCTTGCAGGTCTGTCCTTCAACCTCGATGATATCATCATCCCCAAGGAGAAGTCCGAATTGGTAGCTCGTGGTAACGAAGAGGTGCGTCAGATTACAGAGAACTATAATATGGGATTCATCACCGATACCGAGCGTTATAACCAGGTGATCGATACATGGACCCACATCAATAATGACCTTGGCAATGTCCTGATGAAGGAGATGACAGAGGCCGACCAGGGCTTTAACGCCGTCTTCATGATGCTCGACTCTGGAGCCCGTGGTTCTAAGGACCAGATCCGTCAGCTCTCAGGTATGCGTGGTCTGATGGCTAAGCCTCAGAAAGCAGGTGCCGAGGGTGCTCAGATTATTGAGAATCCTATTCTCTCCAACTTCAAGGAGGGTATGTCAGTGCTCGAGTACTTTATCTCTACTCACGGTGCACGTAAGGGTTTGGCCGACACCGCTATGAAGACTGCCGATGCCGGTTATCTTACCCGTCGTCTGGTGGACGTCTCTCATGATGTCATTATCAACGAGGAAGATTGTGGTACCCTCCGCGGTCTTCTTTGTACAGCATTGAAGAACGGCGATGAGGTGATCTCTACGCTCTCAGAGCGCATCCTTGGTCGTGTGTCTGTACACGACATCATCCATCCCACCACAGGTGAGCTTATTGTCGCTGCCGGTGAGGAGATCACAGAGCCTATCGCACAGGCCATCGAAGACTCTCCCATCGAGAGTGTGGAGATTCGTTCGGTGCTCACCTGCGAGAGCAAGCATGGTGTCTGCATGAAGTGTTACGGCCGTAACCTCGCTACCCGCAAGATGGTTCAGAAGGGTGAGGCTGTCGGTGTGATCGCTGCTCAGGCTATCGGTGAGCCTGGTACACAGCTGACCCTCCGTACGTTCCACGCTGGTGGTGTGGCTGCTAATGCAGCTGCCAATGCCTCTATCGTGACTAAGAACGATAGCCGTTTGGAGTTTGAGGAGTTGCGTACCGTACCATACGATGAGGATGGAAGAGCCTGTGAGATGGTAGTGAGCCGTTTGGGTGAGGTTCGTTTCGTTGATCCTAATACCAATATCGTACTTTCTACGATGAACGTACCTTATGGTGCAACCCTTTATCACAAGACAGGCGAAGTGGTGACTAAGGGCGAGAAGATTGCTCAGTGGGACCCCTTCAATGCCGTGATTGTCTCTGAGTATGCAGGTACGCTGAAGTTTAATGACGTGATAGAAGGTGTGACCTTCCGTGCTGAGACCGATGAGACCACCGGTCTGACAGAGAAGATTATCACCGAGTCGAAAGATAAGTCGAAGGTGCCCACCTGTGATGTTTTCGATAGCAAGGGCGAGAAGGTAGGAACCTACAACTTCCCTGTGGGTGGCCATATTGTTGTTGAAGATGGTCAGACAGTGAAGACTGGTGAGACCCTCGTTAAGATTCCACGTGCTGCCGTGAAGGGTGGTGACATCACGGGAGGTCTTCCTCGTGTTACCGAGCTCTTCGAGGCCCGCAACCCATCCAACCCCGCTGTTGTATCAGAGATCGATGGTGAGGTGACCATGGGTAAGGTGAAGCGTGGTAATCGCGAGATTATCGTCACCTCAAAGACTGGTGAGCAGCGTAAGTATCTTGTTTCGCTCTCGAAGCAGATTCTTGTTCAAGAGCACGATGCCGTGCGTGCCGGAACACCACTTTCTGATGGTGTTATCACTCCAGCTGATATCTTGGCTATCCAAGGTCCTACCGCTGTTCAGGAGTACATCGTCAACGAGGTACAGGATGTGTATCGTCTGCAGGGTGTGAAGATCAACGACAAGCACTTCGAGATTATCGTTCGTCAGATGATGCGTAAGGTACAGATCAACGATCCCGGTGACACCTCATTCCTTGAGCTTGAGGTGGTTGACAAACTCGACTTCGCTGAGGAGAACGACCGAATCTGGGGTAAGAAGGTGGTGATCGATGCTGGTGACAGTGAGAACCTCCGTCCTGGACAGATTGTTACCGCCCGCAGGTTGCGCGATGAGAACTCATCACTGAAGCGTCGCGACTTGAAGACCGTGAAGGTGCGTGATGCCGTGGCAGCCACATCAACTCAGATTCTTCAGGGTATCACCCGTGCAGCCCTTCAGACCAAGAGCTTCATGTCTGCTGCATCATTCCAGGAGACAACCAAGGTGCTCAACGAGGCCGCTATCCGTGGTAAGGTTGACCGCCTGGAGGGTATGAAGGAGAACGTTATCTGTGGTCACCTGATACCCGCAGGAACTGGTCTGCGTGAGTTTGACAAACTTATCGTTGGTTCCAAGGAAGAGTATGATCGCATCCAGGCCAACCGCCGCAATGTGCTCGACCTTTCTTCTGATGAGAATAAGGAAGAACAAGACTAATCTTATAGCCCTCTGTTGATGCCCGTCGGGGTGTCGACAGATGGTTTCGCCAATCATGGGCGGCTATCCTTAGGATGGTCGCCTATGTTTTTTCTGTGTTGACGTAAATTAACAGGGGGGGGTAAATATTGAATAATTGTTTAACTTTGCAAACGAAATTAGTTATTAGTAAAAAGTTAGCAGAGGAAACCTCTCACCCCTTACCCCCTTTTGCGAAAACCGGAGTGAGGGGGCTTCTTTTATCTTCTATCACCATTCTAACATAGTTCTAAACACCTTTAAAACGCCGTTAAACCCTCGTTTAGAACTATTTTATGCATTTGAGTGTCGATAAAAACCAGTAAATAAGAAGATTTGAACAGTTTGCCATAATATGTGAATACCTATAATCTGTTGTAAAGCAATACCTTTGCACCGGATTAAGAAATACATTACATGAAACGATTATTGTTCATTTTTGCCCTTTTCAGTGTGATGATACCGATGGGGGCACAGGAAACATTGATGCTTGAGGACTGTCTTCGCATTGGCATTGAGAACAATCTCTCGCTGAAGACATCCCGTAATGAAGTGTTGAAGGGTAAGCATACCCTGAGCGAGAACCATGCTAAGTTATTGCCCCAGATCAATGCTGTGGCCAGTTTTAATGACAACTTCGAGCCCCCCGTATCTGTGACTGACGGCTCTGCCTATGGTAAGCTCTACAATGTCACCAAGACGCTTCAGTATAATGCGGCGGCTGGTCTGCAGTTGCAGATGCCACTCTACAACCAGACGGTTTATACATCAATAGAGATTGCCCGCACGTTGAACCAACTCAACGAACTCTCCTATGAGAAAGCCAAGGAAGATCTCGTGATGCAGATAAGCAAGATGTACTTCCTCGCTCAGAACACCGTGGAGCAACTTAATCTCGTGCGCGATAATATTGCCCGTCTGAAGGAATTGCGCGATATCACCGTTGCTTTCTATGACAACGAGATGGCCGTTGAGGTTGATGTGCAGCGCGTCAATATCAATCTTGAGAATCTCCAGGTGCAGTATGACAATGCCAAGGCCATGCTCACCCAGCAGTATAACATGCTCAAATATGTGATGGACTATCCCGCTGAGCGCGATATCGCCGTGGTGGAGACCAATGCCGAGGAGGTGACCACTGCCACATTCAATGGTCTGAACACCAACCAGTATGAGCTCCTCCTGTTGCAGGAGAAGAGTCGTTTGGCAGAGCAGCAGAAAAAGATAGTGGGCCATGGCTATCTTCCTACACTCAGCCTTACCGGCAGTTGGATGTATTCTGCCTATACCGATAAGTTTAAGAACTGGTTCCACTCCGGTCCCTCCAATCACTGGTACGACTCTTACGGTCTCGGTCTGTCATTGCGTGTGCCTGTGTTTGATGGTTTCGACAAACGTTCACGTATCCGCAAGGCGAAGATAGATGTGGAGAATGCCCGACTGAGCTATACCAATGCCCTGAAGAACATGGAGACCCAGTATCTCAATGCCATCAATGAGTTGCAGAATAGTGAGCGCAACTATCGCAAACAGCGCGACAACTGTCGTCTTGCAGAAAACGTATGCAAGGTGACTAACGACCGCTATCGTGAGGGCATCTCCTCGATGACCGAGGTGTTGCAGGATGAGATGCGTGTGAGCGAGGCGCAGAACAACTACCTCACTGCCCACTACAACTATCAGATTGCCAACCTCACACTGTTGAAGCTCACCAAGCAGCTTGACAAACTTATCAAACAATGATTCATATTAACCGTTTGCATCATTTGCAACAATAAAACCACATAACAACAATGAAAGCTAATAATACCCCCAATACCCCCGAGTTAGATCTTCAGAGTGAGAACAGTTGTACTCTTGAACAGCAGCGTAGCAAGTTGAAGAAACAGCGCATCCGCCAGCGCATCGCCAGTCTGCTGGGCATTGTCGTCCTTGTCTTTGGTGCGATAAAGATCATTGGTATCTTCATCGACTACAAGAGCACCGAGACCAGCAACGATGCACAGATAGAGCAGTATCTCTCTCCCATCAATCTCCGTGCCTCGGGATATATCAAGAAGATTTATTTCCGTGAGCATCAGAGTGTGAAGAAGGGTGACACTCTTCTCGTTCTCGACGACCGCGAGTATCGCATTCGCGTGATGGAAGCCGAGGCAGCGCTCAAGGACGCCTTGGCAGGCTCCAACGTGATTGACGCCACGCTGCAGACCACTCAGACCTCAGCCTCCGTTTATGATGCAGGTATTGATGAGATAGAGGTGCGTATGGCTAAGTTGGAGAAAGATATCAAGCGCTACCGCAACCTTGTGGAGCGCAAGGCTGCCACTCCCATACAGTTGGAACAGTTAGAGACAGAGTATGCAGCTACGAAGAAGAAGCTCGAGGCCACCCGTCGTCAGCAGAAGGCCGCCCTCTCTGGTGTCAATGAGGTGCAGAACCGCAAAGCCAATATCGCCGCTGCCATCGAGCGTGCCCAGGCAGCCCTTGAGATGGCCAAGCTCAACCTCTCCTATACCGTTGTCGTGGCTCCCTGCGATGGCCAGCTCGGTCGCCGTGCCTTGGAAGAGGGACAGATGGTCAATGCTGGTCAGACCATTACCTATATCATGCCAGAGACACAGAAGTGGGTGATTGCCAATTATAAGGAGACTCAGGTAGAGAACCTCTTCGTGGGACAGAAGGTGCGCCTCACCGTAGATGCCATCAGCGACAAGGAGTTTGAGGGCAAGGTGACCGCCATCTCAGGTGCCACAGGTTCCAAATACTCACTCGTGCCTACCGACAACTCCGCCGGCAACTTCGTGAAGATACAGCAGCGCGTGCCTGTGCGCATCGACTTTGTAGGCCTCTCCAAGGAGGATAATCAGCGTCTGGCAGCAGGAATGATGGTGATTGTCAAGGCAGAAAGGGAATAAACCATGGCTTCCAATCCCCGCAACTTCCCCTTCTATAACTGGGTCCCCAAGCCCCTCGGCATTATCTTCCTGATAGTGCTCTTCATCCCTATCATGACCGTTGGAGGCGTATATAGCGTGAACAGCAGCGAGATGATAGGTGGGTTGGGCATACAGTCGGAGCATATCTCCTTTGTGGGATTTGTTACCTCGGTGGGCATGGCTGCCTTCTCCCCCTTCTTCTTCGAGTTGGTGTGTGTGCGCCGTCAGAAGCTGATGTGTCTGGTGGGTTTCAGCATCCTCTTTTTCTTGAGCTATGTCTGTGCTAAGACCGACAGCATCTTCCTCCTCGGTGTGTGTAGTCTGGTGATGGGTTTCGTGCGTCAGACCCTCCTGATGTGCAACCTCTTTACCCTCATCAAATATTGTTTTGGTATTGAGGCCACCATCAACCTCACCCCTGGCAACGAGCCCAAGGTGCCAGAAGGATGGGATAAGCTTGACACAGAGAAGACAGCCAGCATGCCCATCATCTATTTCTTCTTCATGGTATTGGGACAGATAGGAACCTGGCTCACCGCCTGGTTGGCCTATTCCTATGAGTGGCAGTATGTTTACTATTTCATGATGGGCGCTATGCTTGTCGCCATCATCATCATCCTGTTCACCATGCCCTTCCATCGCTACTATGGCAGGCGTTTCCCACTGAGCTTCTCTAAGTTTGGCAATGTGGTGATATTCAGTATGATGTGTTGCTCGTTTATCTTTATCATGGTCTATGGTAAGGTGCTCGACTGGTACAGTCATCCCTATATCCAGTGGGCCACCATTGTCTGTGTGGTGTTCACCCTGCTCTTCATCTACATGGAGTGGACACGCCGCTCTCCCTATTTCCTGTTGAGCACACTGAAGTTGCGCAGCGTACAGGGCGGCATCCTCCTCTTCCTCGGATTGATGATTTTCAACTCCAGTGCCATGTTTGTCAATATCTACACCTCTATAGGCATGAAGATCGACAACTGGCAGAATGCCACCCTCGGCAACTGGGTGCTCCTCGGCTATTTCCTCGGTTTGGTGATGGCCATCATCTGGAGTTCTAAGCAGCTCCATCTCAAGTGGCTCTTTGCCCTGGGCTTCCTTCTCATAGGAGCCGCCTCACTCTTCATGTATTTCGAGGTGCAGAACGACGGTCTCTACTCCCATATGAAGTGGCCCGTCATCATCCGCGCCACGGGTATGATGCTGCTCTATGCCCTCACCGCTGTCTATGCCAACCAGCGCATGCCCTATAAGTATATGTCCACTTGGGTGCGCATCATGCTCACCGTGCGTATGATCGTGGCGCCGGGCATCGGCTCCGCCCTCTATTCCAACGTGTTCCAGGAGCGCCAGCAGCATTATGTCGTGCGCTATGCCCAAGCCTACGACCGCTGCGACCCCGATGTCTCAGTCACCTATCAGCAGACCAAGCGCGGTATGATGATGCAGGGTAAGAGTGAGACAGAGGCAGAGACGATGGCAGCGATGTCGATGAAAGGCAAGGTGCAGGTGCAGGCCACCCTCACCGCCATCAAGGAGATGGCAGGATGGACCTTCTACGGATGTCTCGTCTGTGCCGGTTTGGTGCTCATCTCTCCATGGCGCAAACGCCCTATCCCCACACCAGAGGAGTGTGAGGCGCCAACCAGTCTCTATTCCACAACGAAACTCATATAACAGACATAGACGAGGATAGTGATCTACTTTTCTTAATCTGCTTTTCAGAGGAAAAGCTCTATCTATTGCACACAAGTATCCTCGCCTTATAGGGGTTGCATCAATCATCTTAGATGCGACCCCTTTTCTTTTTATCACCCACATATTTCTATCATATCTTTTCGTTTATCCCCAAAAAAGTAGTATCTTCGCAGCGCATAAGCAACAGAAAAGCATGATAACAGTCAACGACGAGCACCAGTCACCTTCCGTTCTTCGCCTCGAAGAAGCCTTTTTGCGCAATGATGAAGTGTGTGTGTCAGAGGGTGTGCTTAGTGTTTTTCCTCCCATCCTCACCCATCATTACCATCTCGACCGTGTCGGTCTGATAGTGTGCGAGGAGGGTAGCTTCTCCTTTATGGTCAACAACCACCTCTATCATGCCCAAGGAGGTCAGACCGTCTATCTTTCCGAAGGCTGTTCTTTCGTGGTCTGCGACACATCCTCCGACCTCCGTTACCGTCTGCTCTTCTATCGTGTCGATCCTATCCGCGACATCCTTGGCAGTTCGGTCATCTCCATGCGTGTCTATTCTCTGCTCTCTCCCGACAACTGCAAGGTGTGGACCACAGGCGACGAGGACGACCTCTTGCATTATATCTCCCTCCTTTCCTGTTACGTAGGACCAGCCCAAAGCACCTTCGACGACAACGAGCGCAAGCTCCTCCTTATGGCCTTTACCTATCGTCTCTGCTCCATCCACAGCAGACAGATGTCTAACGACAGTATGTTACAGGGTCGGCGGATGGAGATCTTTGTCCAGTTGGTAAGGCTTGTTGAGCAGCACTACAGTGAGGAACGTGGCGTCGCCTTTTATGCCGACAAACTATGTCTCTCACCCAAATACCTCTCGTCGATGGTTAAGTCAGTCTGTGGCTACACCGTTCAGGAGATAGTGTTCCGCGCCATCATCCGACGCAGCATTTTCCTTATGAAGAACACCAACCGCACCATCCAGCAAATCTCCAATGAGCTCCATTTCCCCAATGCCTCCGCTTTTGGTACCTTCTTCAAGCGTCATACGGGGCTCTCGCCCAGACATTTCCGTGAGGGCAAGTGAAAGAGGATATATCCTATAGTCATCCATAGAAAAACAATAGATTCACTAAACAACAATAAAGACATGAACGAGAAAGACAACAATTCAGGGGCATTCCAGTTGGATCTGCCCGCCGATGTGGCCCAAGGAAACTATGCCAATTTTGCCATTATCACCCATTCCAGTAGCGACTTCATCGTTGATTTTGCCCGTGTGCTCCCTGGTCTCCCCAAGCCCGTGGTGAAGAGTCGCGTTATCCTTGCTCCTGAGCATGCCAAGCGTTTGCTCCTTGCCTTGCAAGAGAATATCATGCGTTATGAGCATGAGTTTGGTACCATCACCATCCCCAACCAAGAACCCCGCACCATCTCGCCGTTCAATGTGGCCAAAGGCGAGGCGTGAACCAACGCATCGCTAAGGAAGGTGGCAACCTGTGATTTTGAGCGCGGGTTACCACCTCCCTCTCTCCTTTCTTCTCGGTTCCGTCTTTCTTTAAGTGATGGTACCAATACTGCTGCAGCCTGTCAGTCTGCTCCCTCCTCTACATGGAGCGATTGGTCTGTTCTTCTCTCTGGGATTTCGATGAATAGTCCCCGTTCGTCCCACGCCCACCGCGTGTGACACACTGACCGTCCGATAGGGGCGGGGAGCGGCATCCTCACTTCACGATGAGCCGGCTCCCCGCCCGTTTTTGTTGCTCCACTGACATAGTTTTATGACTTTGTTGCTATTGGTTTGCAAAAAAAACAGTAACTTTGCAACCGATTTTTTAAGGGAAAAACAATGCAAGACATCAGAAACATCGCAATCATTGCGCACGTGGACCATGGTAAGACCACGTTGGTAGATAAGATGATGCTCGCTGGGAACCTCTTCAGAGAGGGACAGGACCTCAGCGGACAAGTGTTAGACAGCAATGACCTGGAGCGAGAACGAGGGATAACAATTCTGTCGAAAAACGTTTCCATCAATTGGAAAGGAACAAAAATCAATATCATTGACACTCCGGGTCACTCCGATTTTGGTGGTGAGGTAGAGCGAGTGCTCAACATGGCCGATGGCTGTCTGCTCTTGGTCGATGCCTTTGAGGGTCCGATGCCTCAGACACGTTTCGTATTGCAGAAAGCATTGCAGATAGGACTGAAGCCTATCGTTGTGGTGAATAAGGTGGATAAACCCAACTGCCGTCCTGAAGAGGTGTATGAGATGGTGTTCGACCTGATGTTCTCCCTTAATGCCACCGAAGACCAGCTCGACTTTCCCGTGGTCTATGGCTCGGCAAAGAACGGATGGATGGGTGCCGACTATAACCATCCCACCACTGACATCACCTATCTCCTCGATAAGATTGTAGAGGTGATACCTGCCCCCAAGGTGATCGAAGGTACGCCTCAGATGCTTATCACCTCCTTAGACTATTCCAGCTATACGGGACGCATCGCCGTGGGCCGTGTGCACCGTGGCATGCTCAAGGAGGGAATGAACGTGACCATCTCTCATCGTGACGGAACGATGGAGAAGACCCGTATCAAGGAGTTGCACACCTTCGAAGGTATGGGACATATCAAGACCCCTGAAGTGGGGAGTGGTGATATCTGTGCCATCATAGGACTGGAGAAGTTTGAGATCGGCGATACCATCTGCGACTTCGAGCAGCCCGACCCACTGCCTCCTATCGCTATCGATGAACCTACGATGTCGATGCTCTTCACCATCAACGACTCTCCCTTCTTCGGCAAGGAAGGAAAGTTTGTCACCAGCCGTCATATCAACGACCGTCTGCAGAAAGAGTTGGAGAAGAACCTCGCCCTGCGTGTCAATCAGTTTGAGGACTCCACCGACAAATGGGTGGTGAGCGGTCGCGGTGTGCTCCACCTCTCCGTGCTTATAGAGACCATGCGTCGCGAGGGTTATGAACTTCAGGTGGGACAGCCTCAGGTGATTTTTAAGGAGATCAACGGCGTGAAATGTGAGCCAATAGAAGAACTCACCATCAACGTGCCCGAGGAGTTTGCCTCAAAGATGATTGATATGGTGACACGCCGCAAGGGTGAGATGACCTCTATGGAGAGTCAGGCCGATCGCGTGAATATCGAGTTTGATGTGCCCTCACGCGGTATCATTGGTCTGCGTACCAACGTGCTCACTGCCAGTCAGGGTGAGGCCATCATGGCCCATCGTTTTAAGGAATATCAGCCCTATAAAGGTGAGATTACACGCCGTCTCAACGGTTCGATGATAGCCATGGAGACAGGCACCGCCTATGCCTACTCCATCGACAAGCTCCAGGACAGAGGGAAGTTCTTCATCGATCCAGGCGATGATGTGTATATCGGTGAGGTTGTGGGAGAGCATGTCCACGACAACGACCTTGTTATCAACGTGACCAAGGCCAAGCAGCTCACCAACACCCGTGCTAGCGGTTCCGATGACAAGGCGCGCATCGTGCCCCGCACGGTCCTCTCCTTGGAGGAGGCTTTGGAATATATCAAGGCCGATGAGTTGGTCGAGGTGACACCCAAGAGCATGCGTATGCGCAAGATCATCCTCGACCACAACGAACGCAAGAAGGCAGGAAAAGAATAATCCTTCTTACCCTATATCCCAAAAACAGCGTGAGTTCGATGAATACCAAAACCTATTCGTCGAACTCACGTTGTCTATTATAATACCTTGAGGAACCGCTCCGCCTCCCATCGGGCCATCGGTAGGTCGTTGAGCAGATAGTTGCCGCAGTCGCGGGGCGAGGCGCCAGGGATGTCGCCCTCGAAGGAAGCGATGAAGGCGAAGGTGCGCCGCATCAGCTCTCGCACATCATCAGCCTCGTAGTCGCCACGCACCAGGAGGTAGTTGCCCGTGAGGCATCCCATCGGCCCCCAGTAGATAATGCGCTCCTTCCACTCGTCGTCGTTGCGTAGGTAGGTGGCTGCCAGATGCTCTATCGTATGAATAGCACTGGGATGGAGGGCAGGCTCGCGGTTAGGAGCCTTCATGCGTATGTCGAAGGTTGTCACGATGTCGCCACCCACATGGTCCTTACGTGAGACATAGATGCCAGGCATCAGCGTAGTGTGGTCGATGGTGAAACTCGGTATCTTCTCAAACACTCTCTTTTCACACTTCTTCTCCTCTGTAGGGGAGCTGATAGTCTCTAAGAAATGACGTGTGGCAGTAAAGGAGCGGTCGGCTATCGAAGCCCAGAAGTCGTGATACTGCGAGGCGTTGGTATCTTTGAGTGGGATGTCGCTGATCACCCTAAAGGAGATAAACGGCGTATGGAGCAGATAACAGGTCTGTGCGATGGCTGCCGACTCCATATCTACGGCGAGTGCCTCGGGGAAATGCTGTATAATCTCCCTCATCTTCTCCTTGGAATCAACAAACCAGTCGCCCGTCACTATCAGTCCTGCCTTCACCCGTGCCACCCCCTGCTCATTGAGGAGCAGAGCCTGACTGATAAAAGACTCCGGCGAAGAGAAACGGGCGGGGAGTCCTTGCACCTGACCATAGACCGATTGTCCTATGGCTTCGCCACAATAGACATCATGATAGACCAGCTCGTTGCTCACCACCACATCCTCTACCTCCAAGTCGGTAGATGCGCCGCCGGCACATCCTGTAGATACCACTAAATGAGGATGATAACGGCGGATGAGATCGCTCACGCCAATGGCAGCATTCACCTTGCCTATACCACACTGATGGAGGATGAGGTCGTTGTCGCCCAGATGGCCCTCCACAAAAACATTTCCGTCAATGGTAGTTTCGGTCATGTTGACCAGCAACTCCTTGATGCGCTGGAACTCCTTGTCCATCGCTATGATTACACCAATTTTCATCTTATGAATTAGTTTGAGGTGGTAAAGTTACTCAAAAACTTTCTATTTGCAAGGATTGTTTCATGAAAATAGTGTAACTTTGCCACCTGAAGAAAAATAATCCATCCGATATGATAACAAAAGAACAGCTGAAGAAAGTACTGCCCGATGTGCTTGTCGTGGTGCTTTTTGCCCTTTTGGCATTTGCCTATTTCTATCCCGCCGATATTGAGGGGCGTATTCTCTATCGCCATGATGCCTCCGCTGGTCGTGGTGCTGGTCAGGAACAGACCGAATATCTGCAGCGTACGGGCGAGCGCACCCGTTGGACCAATGCCCTCTTTGGTGGTATGCCTACCTATCAGTTGGCCCCCTCCTATGAGAGTACTGATGCCTTGGAAAGCCTTGGCGCTTTCTATCATCTCTGGTTGCCGGAGAATGTGTGGTATGTCTTCGCCTATCTCCTGGGATTCTATATCCTTTTGAGAGCGTTCGACTTCCGTCAGTCGTTGGCTGCCCTCGGCTCTATCCTTTGGTCTTTCAGCAGTTATTTCCTCATCATCATTGCCGCTGGCCATATTTGGAAAGTCTTTGCTCTGGCCTATCTTCCGCCGATGATTGCCGGTGTTGTGCTGGCCTATCGGGGGCGTTATCTCTCAGCTCTTCTTCTCACCGCCATCTTCTCTGCCTTAGAGATCAATGCCAACCATGTGCAGATGACCTATTATTATCTGTTCATCATCCTGGCTATGGTCATTGCCTATCTCGTTGAGGCTCTCCGTAAGAAGACCTTGCCGCAGTTTGCTAAGGCCACGGCAGTATGTGCTGTGGGCGCCCTTCTTGGAGTGATGATTAACCTCAGCAACCTCTACCACACCTGGCAATACAGCAAGGAGTCGATGCGTGGAAAGAGCGAACTGGTGAAAGCCAATTCAGAGAATCAGACCTCTAGTGGTCTCGACCGCGACTATATCACCCAGTGGAGTTATGGTATCGATGAGACCTTCACCCTGCTCATCCCCAACGCCAAGGGAGGTGCGCATCAGATACGTCTCGGCAGCGATGCCAAGGCCATGGCGAAGTGTGACAGTCAGTATGCCCAGTATGTGGGTCAGTGGTATCAGTATTGGGGCGACCAGCCTTTCACTGCCGGACCTGTTTATGTTGGTGCCTTTGTCATGATGCTCTTTGTGTTGAGTCTCTTCATCGTCAAGGGACCAATGAAATGGGCATTGCTGGCAGTCACGGTCCTCTCCATCCTCCTGTCATGGGGTAAATATTTCATGCCGCTCACCAATGTGTTCATCGATTATGTGCCGATGTATGCTAAGTTCCGTACCGTTTCCTCTATCCTTGTCATTGCTGAGTTTACTATTCCTCTTCTGGCGATGATGGGACTGAAGGCCATCGTTGACGACCCGACACTCCTGGGACGCAAGATGAGATGGGTCTATGTGAGCTTTAGTCTTACTGGTGGACTCTGTCTCCTCTTTGCGCTGATGCCCACCGCCTTCTTCGACTTCAACTCGGTGGCCGACCGTATGCAGCTGAGTCAGTATGTGAGTCAGGAATATCTCGGTCCGATGCTCGACAATATTGCCAAGGTGAGAGCAGCTGTCTTCACTGCCGACTGTTGGCGCTCGTTCTGGGTGATCGTCATCGGACTGGTGATTCTCCTTGTCTATAAGTTTGGCAAACTGAAGACACCGGTGATGGCCGGTGCCCTCCTCGTACTCTGTCTTGTTGACCTCTGGACAGTCAACAAACGCTATCTCAACGACAGTATGTTTGTTGACAAGACCATGCGTGAGCAGCCCATCAGCAAGAGTGCTGCAGAGGAGCAGATCCTCCAGGACCAGTCGCTCGACTTCCGCGTGTTCAACCTCGCCTCAGACACCTTCAATGAGAACGAGACCTCTTTCTATTTCAAGAGCGTAGGAGGATATCATCCCGCTAAATTACGCCGCTATCAGGAGATGATAGATGCCTATATCGCTCCGGAGAAGAACACCCTCTTCAAAGCCGTTGTCGAGGCTCAGGGTGACATCACCAAGGTGAAGGGCGACAGCCTGTTCCCCGTGCTCAACATGCTCAACACCAAATATTTCATCTTCCCTCTGCAAAACAACCAGACGCTACCCATGCAGAACCCCTATGCCATGGGGAACGCGTGGATGGTGGACAAGGTGACCTATGTGGCTACTGCCAACGAAGAGATCGATGGGGTAGGGAAGGTTGACCTCCGTCATGAGGCGGTGGCTGACAAACGTTTCGAGGAAACACTCGGTGCTTCCATAGCTCAGGATTCAACGAGCGTGGTGACCCTCTTGAGCTATGAGCCCAACCGGCTGAAGTATGAGGTGAACAGCGAGAAGGGCGGTGTTGTGGTCTTCTCCGAGATCTATTATCCCGGATGGACAGCCACCGTCGATGGCAAGGAAGTGGAGTTGGGCAGAGTGAACTACATCTTGCGTGCCCTGCGTGTGGAGGGTGGCAACCATCAGGTGGAGCTCGCGTTCTTCCCCCGTTCCATCACCATCACCGAGACCATCGCCTACTGCTCCTATGGCGTGCTCATCCTGCTCCTCCTGTTGGCTATCGGCATGAAATGGCGCTCGTATCACTGGTCGTCATCTCACCGATAGCCACGGCAACCGCGTGTTGCTCTAATTACATCTACTCCACCTACGGCGGTTGGCCGTCGGGACAGGCCATCTTCCGCTCAAAGAACATCTGGGGTCCTTATGAAGAGAAGATGCTCGTGGAGAAATGGATCAAGACAGGAGAGAAAGGCATAGCGATTTATCCTCATCAAGGAAAAGTAGTGAAGAAAAAACTCCCTCATTGGGAGTTTTTTCTTTTATCTCCGTCAACACTCATGGGTGATGTTGTGTCTTATATAGGCACGGTGACCGTAGATGGTAATGACGATGAAGCAGATGAGAGGGATGATAAAGGAGATGTTGGTGGCAGGCAGACCGAAGATAGTGGCGTCACTGTCGATGATGGCAGCCTGTAACGGAGGAAATACCGAACCGCCGAGGATAGACATGATGAGTCCTGCTCCACCCACCTTGACATGGTCTCCCAGTCCGCGCAACGCAATGCCATAGATGGTGGGGAACATGAGCGACATGCAGGCGCTGATGCCCACAAGACAGATCAGGCCGTTGCGGTCGGTGAAGAGTATTACACCGCCGGTGAGCACCGTGGCGATGACAGCGAGGATAGAGAGCAGGCGTCCTGGCTGGATGTATTTCAGGAACCATGTGCAGATGAAACGGCTACAGGTGAAGAAGATGAGCGCTATGATGTTGTATTTCTGAGAGAGAATCTCTGCGCCACGCTCATCAAGTCCCTCCTCCATGAAAATACGTGTACCATACTGGATGATGAAGGTCCAGCAGGTCACCTGTGCACCGACATAGAAGAACTGTGCTAGCACACCCTCCCGGTAGTTTTTCATCTTCACCAGTTCCTTAAGCGAGGAGAGAATGCCTGTTGTAGAATGGGTATCGCTGTCCATAGGCATCTTCATCAGTCGGATGACGATGGCAAGCACGATAATCACCGCACCGATGAAGATATAGGGCTGGATGAGAATGTCGAGATCATGGGCCTTGATGGCATTAAACTGAAGTTCAGTGAGAAGCATACGCGAAGCACTGTCCATCGGATTCATGCGAGCCTGTACGAAGTGCATGGCCACGAACATACCCGTGAGTGCCCCGATGGGGTTGAATGCCTGAGCGAGGTTGAGGCGTTGGGTGGCTGTTTCTTCACTTCCCATACAATAGATATACGGGTTGCAGCTTGTCTCAAGAAACGACAGACCACTGGTCATGATGAAATAAGCCAGTAGGAAGGGAGGATAGATACCTATCGCCTTGGCAGGGAGAAACATCAGAGCCCCAATGGCATAGAGCGAGAGCCCCACAAGCACACCCGCTTTGAAAGAATAACGCTGGATGAAGAGGGCCGCAGGAAAAGCCATCACGAAATATCCCAGGTAAAAAGCTACCTGGACCATGGCACCCTCGGTGACACTCATTCTGAAAATCTTGGAGAAAGCCTTCACCATAGGTGTCGTGACATCATTGGCAAAGCCCCAGAGTGCGAAACAGAATGTGATAAGAATAAAAGGAACAAGGAGGCTCACACCATCCTTGACCAACAGGCCGTTTTTTCCAGTATTCATTGGTTAATGGATATATTATTTTTTTAGGTTTCGCAAAAATACAATAAAAAGTTTAGTTATTACTTTCTTTTGACGTTAAAATAGGTTACTTTTGTGGCATGAAAATGAAAAAGCTACTTTCCTTGCCCCCTAACCTCGTTGGTTCGTTCCACGAGTTGACGGGTCACACTAAAGATGAATACTTCTGTACCAACGACCCCATAGGCCATAAGCTCGGCAGTGGGGGAGGTACGGCATGGCTCCTTGAGAAATGTTATGAAGCTGAGTCCACCGATTATCCTTTTGAGCAGTGGCTCGCCATAGAACGCCGCATCCTGCTCCATGCCGGTGGACAGAGCAGGCGTCTTCCTGCCTATGCCCCCTCGGGAAAGATCCTCACACCTATCCCCGTGTTCCGTTGGGAGCGAGGACAGCGTCTCGGACAGACCCTGTTAGACCTGCAGTTGCCCCTTTATGAACGACTCATGCAGATGGCACCTGCCAATGTTCATACCATGGTGGTGAGTGGCGATGTCTTCATCCGTGCCACCGAGGCCCTTCCGCCTATTCCCGATGCTGATGTGGTGTGCTACGGTCTGTGGTTAGACGCCTCGATAGCCAAGAATCATGGTGTGTTCGTGAGCGAACGCAATAGTCCGTCAACGCTGAAGTGCATGCTCCAGAAACCATCGGTACAGACCCTCCAACAACTCCTCTCCACCCATTTCTATCTCACCGATATAGGGGTATGGCTGCTGAGTGATAAGGCTGTGAAAATGCTGTTCAAACGGTGTGTTAAGGATGGTGAGAAAGTGGAATACGACCTCTATGGAGAGTTTGGATGTGCCCTCGGCACCGACCCCACACAGCCCGATGAGGAGTTGGCAGAGCTCTCAGTAGCAGTGTTGCCACTGCCCGGAGGTGAGTTCTATCATTTTGGAACGAGTAGAGAGATGATCTCCTCAACATTAGCCATACAGAACCTGGTGAACGACCAGAGGGAGATTATGCACCACGACACCAAACCCCATCCCTCCATCTTTATTCAGAACGCCCTTGTTGCTGCTCCCCTGTCAGCAGCCAACACCAACCTGTGGATAGAGAATAGTTGTGTTGGCAGTCACTGGAGGCTCGCCCATGACCATGTCATCACAGGTGTGCCCGAGAATGACTGGGACCTCGAGCTCCAGCCAGGCGATTGCATTGATATCGTCCCCGTAGGCGAACAGGATTATGCGGTGCGCCGCTATCATATCGACGATAAGTTTGCCGGTGATGCCCAGCAGTCACCCCGTTTCCCCGTGGTGAGCACGGTGGCAGAGATAGGACTGCTTCTTTGCGGCAGGGAGAATGGCGTAGAGGTGTTGAGATATATGAGTGCCGAAGCCCTCTCCAACGAAGCCAACCTACACCGACTGGTGGCACAACGAAGACACTTCCGTCTGTCTAACTGGACAGCGCTTGCCCGCAACTACCGCAAGAGCGTGTTCTATCAGCTCGACCTCGACGATGCAGCCCATGTCTTTCGTTCTGCTGCCTTGCCATTGCCAGCTCCCCTCCCTGCTGAGACACCCCTGCTCACACGCATCCATGATGCGATGTTCAGAGCTGCCGCCACCGACGGAGCGACGGCTGACAACTATGAACACGAGGCATTCACATTGTTGCGAGAAGGCGTGGTGGCTCAGGAGATGCTCCGCGTACAGCCCCAGATGGGAGTCTATGCCGACCAGATTGTCTGGGGACGTAGTCCTGTACGTATCGATATCGCTGGCGGATGGACCGATACCCCTCCGTTCTGTCTGATGGAAGGAGGTAATGTCATCAACCTCGCCATAGAGCTCAATGGACAACCTCCCCTCCAGACCTATGTCAAACCCTGCAGTCAGCCACATATCGTCTGCAGAAGCATCGATCTCGGTGCCTCCGAGGTGATAACAACCTATGAGCAGTTGGCCGACTTCTGTCATGTGGGTAGTCCGTTCTCTATCCCTAAGGCGGCCCTGGCCCTGGCAGGGTTCCTTCCACAGTATTCGCTCACCCCTTATCCCTCCCTCCGTGATCAGCTCGAAGCCTTTGGTTGCGGTATTGAACTCACCCTCCTCTCTGCCATTCCGGCAGGTAGCGGACTGGGTACGAGCAGCATCCTGAGCTCTACGGTGCTCGGCGCATTGAACGACTTCTGCCAGTTGGGATGGGACAAGAGTGAGATAGGGTGTCGTACACTGATTCTCGAACAGTTGCTCACCACCGGTGGCGGCTGGCAGGACCAGTGGGGTGGAATCTATGGCGGAGTGAAACTCCTGCAGTCGCAGCGTGGCTTGCGACAGACCCCCTTGGTACGCTGGCTGCCCGACGATATCTATACCCAGCCCGAGTATGCTCCCTGCCACCTTTTATATTATACAGGCATCACCCGCACAGCCAAGACCATCCTCTCAGAGATAGTGAGACGCATGTTCCTCAATCAGCATGAACAGTTGGCGCTCTTAAGACAGATGAAACAGCACACGATGGAGATGTATGAGGCGATACAGCGCAACGACTATCTGCAGACCGGACGGCTCATGCGCCGCACATGGCAGCAGAACCAGACCTTGGATAGCGGTACGAACCCAGAGGTTGTGTCGCAACTCACCGACCTGATAGACGACCTGTGCTTAGGATATAAGTTGCCAGGTGCTGGTGGTGGTGGCTACCTCTATATGATGGCTAAAGACCCCGAGGCTGCTGCGCGTATCAAACAGATACTGCAGGCACACCGCCCCAATGACAAGGCCCGTTTCGTAGAGATGACATTAAGCAGAAAAGGACTGCAGGTGAGTAGAAGTTGAAAACAATGGAATGGTCAACACGGGTGGAGACACCCCCCCTCGACTTCCTGTTGGAACCCCAGGAGGAGATACTCTGTGTGGGCTCTTGCTTCGCCGACCACATGGGACGCCGCTTCCTCGACGAACTGTTTAGGGTGGAGGTCAACCCCTTTGGAGTGATGTATAATCCCGTGAGTATCCTCCATACCGTAGAGCGTAGCATGATGGCACCGCGGGTAGCACTCTTCACGCTCGGTACCAATCATGTCTATCGACTGAAGGCAACAGGAGAGATTGTTGATAACTGTGAGAAACGTCCACAGCGACTCTTTGACGAAGAGGAGCTCACCGTGGATGAGTGTGTTGAGGCGCTGTCGCAGGCGGTGACCCTCCTGCGAGCACGCAGGGCAGACGTCAAGGTGGTGCTTACGGTGAGTCCTATCCGCTATGCCAAATATGGTTTCCATGGCAGTCAGCTCTCTAAGGCCGTCCTGCTGTTGAGTGCCCAGCGCATGGTGGAACAGTGGGAAGGTGTGAGCTATTTCCCCGCTTATGAGATAGTGAATGATGAGTTGCGCGACTACCGTTTCTATCAGCCAGACATGCTCCATCCCTCCTGGCAGACCGTTGATTATATCTATTCACGACTTACCGAGATAGCGTTGAGCGACCATGCCCGAGAGTTTATCAGAGAGTGGACACCGGTGAGGTCCGTCCTCCGTCACCGCCCCTTCCGTCCAGAGAGTGAGGCCTATAAGACATTGATGGATAAAACAATGTTAAATATCACTGCATTGTCAGAAAAATATCCGAACTTTGCTGAGGCTTTCCAGCGTTGGAAGGACGCTGAGAAGATTTGAGTGGAGGAAGGATGCTTGTAAGTAAACAGAAATAAAAACATAAGAACATAAGAACAAAAACTATGATGTACACAATAGAGAAGATTACCACCCTTATAGGGGCGCGTCGCGTGGGCGAGAGCGAAGCTCAAATAGGTTGGTTGCTTACCGACAGCCGTTCGCTGTGTTTCCCTGAGGCGACCCTCTTCTTTGCTTTATCGTCAGCACGCAATGACGGTCACCGGTATGTCGGCGACCTCTATCGGCGTGGAGTGAGGAATTTTGTGGTGAGTCATTTGCCACAGTCCATAAATGACTATCCTGATGCCAACTTCCTCGTTGTGATGAGTCCATTGGAAGCACTTCAGCGACTGGCAGAACGTCATCGTGATGAGTTTGATATCCCCGTAGTAGGACTCACAGGCAGCAATGGCAAGACGATGGTGAAGGAATGGCTCTATCAACTCCTCTCGCCCTCTATGGTGGTGACCCGTTCCCCACGTAGTTATAACTCGCAGATAGGTGTGCCCCTCAGTGTGTGGCTCTTGGATACACAGAGTGAGGTGGCGCTCTTCGAGGCAGGTATCAGTCAGCCAGGTGAGATGGCAGCACTGAGCGATATCATCCAGCCCACCATTGGTGTGTTCACCTCTTTGGGCGATGCCCATCAGGAGAACTTCCGCTCTTTGGAAGAGAAATGTATGGAGAAACTCCAACTCATGCTCCATGCGGCTACAGTGGTCTATGATACCGACGACCAGGTGGTGGGACGTTGCCTGCGCAAGAGTGGATATGCCGGGGAGAAACTGGGATGGAGTCTCACCGATCCCCGTGCCGCTTTCTTTGTGGAACGTCAGGAGAGTGACGCTAACGGGGTGACTGTCACCTACCGCTTCCGTGATGCCGCAGGCAGTTATCATCTTCCTTTCATCGATGAGGCTTCGGTGAAATGTTCCTATGCCTGTGCTGTGGTGGCATTGCATCTCGGCATTGATGCTGAACAGCTCGATGAGCGGATGAGACTGCTGGAGCCTGTGGCTATGCGACTTGAGGTGAAGGAGGGACAGCGGGGATGTACGCTCATCAACGACTCCTATAACTCTGATGTCAATGCGCTCGACATCGCCCTCGACTTCATGGCTCGACGCCCCGACAGCAAAGGACGCCGTCATACGCTGATACTGAGTGATATCTGTCAGAGTGGAGACAACCCCGAGGCTCTTTATCACAAGGTGTCGGAACTGGCAGTGAAGCGTGGTGTTGATCAACTCATTGGTGTGGGACAAACCATCTCTTCACAAGCTGCTGCCATTGAGGTGAAGGAGAAATATTTCTTCAACGATGTGACGCAACTCATCGGTAGTAAGGTGTTTGCCTCTCTTCATGATGAGGTGATACTCATCAAGGGGGCACGTCCCTTCGGCTTCGACCAACTCACCGAACTGCTGGAACAGAAAGTGCACGAAACGATTCTCGAGGTCAACCTCGGTGCTGTGGTGGAGAATCTCAACTATTACCGCTCGTTCCTCAAGCCTACAACGAAGATGGTGTGCATGGTGAAGGCTGATGCTTATGGTGCGGGAGCCGTGGAGGTGGCTAAGACACTTCAGGACCACCGTGTTGATTACCTCGCCGTTGCTGTGGCTGACGAAGGTGTGACACTGCGTAAGGCTGGCATCACCTCGAATATCATTATCATGAACCCAGAGATGACCGCCTTTAAGACGATGTTCGACTACGACCTGGAGCCCGAGGTCTATAACTTCCGACTGTTGGAAGCATTGGTGAAGGCAGCTGAGAAACAGGGTATCACAGGCTGGCCCATACATGTCAAACTCGATACAGGAATGCACCGCCTGGGATTCGACCCTGAGAAAGATATCGACTCCCTCGTCCACCGACTCAAACATCAGACGGCTCTCATCCCACGCTCGGTGTTCTCCCATTTCGTGGGTGCTGACAGCGACGACTTCGATGAGTTCTCTGCCAAGCAGTTTGAGTGTTTCGAACGGGGGAGCAAGGCGCTCCAGGCAGCCTTCGACCATAAGATACTCCGACATATCGACAACTCAGCAGGCATCCTTCATTTCCCCGAACGCCAATTGGATATGTGCCGACTTGGCATCGGCCTCTATGGTATCGACAGTCGTGACAACCACATCCTCCACACCGTGAGTACACTGAAGACTACCATCTTACAACTGCGCGAGGTGAAGAAAGAAGATACTGTGGGCTATAGTCGCAAGGGAACACTCCAGCGTGACAGTAGGATAGCCGCCATTCCTATCGGCTATGCCGATGGTCTCAACCGGCATCTCGGCAACGGCCATTGCTACTGTCTCGTTAATGGGAAGAAGGCACCTTATGTGGGCAATATCTGTATGGATGTGGCAATGATTGATGTGACCGATATCCCCTGCCAAGAAGGTGATATGGTAGAGATCTTCGGTGAACAGTTGCCTGTCACCGTGCTCTCCGATGCCTTGGATACCATCCCCTATGAGGTGCTCACAGGACTGTCATCGAGAGTGAAGAAGATCTATTATCAGGATTGAGGATTACAAAATTATTTGTAGTGTTGAACATAAATATCAAAAAAAAGCGTATCTTTGCATTCGACAAGCAAATTTACTTAAACTAAAACTTAAAACATCAATAATTACAAGCAAATGAATTCTGTTACAACCAACAAGATGACCAACTATCGTTGGATTATGTGTGCGTTGCTCTTTGTTGCAACCACCGTCAATTATTTGGATCGACAGGTGCTTTCACTCACTTGGAAAGACTTTATCGCTCCTGAGTTTCACTGGACCGACGACGACTACGGCACGATTACAGCTGTATTCTCTATCGTCTATGCTTTCTGCATGCTTTTTGCAGGTAAGTTCGTCGATTTTATGGGTACCAAGAAAGGTTATCTCTGGGCCATTGGTGTATGGTCGGCAGGTGCCTGTGCCCATGCTGCCTGTGGATGGATCACCATGCAGATAGGTGGTTTCGAGAGCGTAACGGCGATGACCGCTGTGAAGTCGGGCTCTGCTGCTGCCCTGCTGATAGCCACCACGAGTGTTTGGCTCTTCGTTGCTGCACGCTGTGTGCTCGCCTTGGGTGAGGCTGGTAACTTCCCCGCTGCTATCAAGGTGACAGCTGAATATTTCCCCAAGAAAGACCGTGCCTTCGCTACATCAATCTTCAATGCCGGTGCTTCGGTAGGTGCTTTGGCTGCTCCTGCTTCTATCCCTCTGTTGGCTCAGAGCTTCAAGGATGCCGGTATCGGTGGTGGCTGGGAGATGGCTTTCATCATCATCGGTGGACTGGGCTTTATCTGGATGGCTTTCTGGGTGTTCCTCTATGACAAACCGGAGAAATCTTCACATGTCAACATGGCTGAGCTCAACTACATCCATCAGGATGATGATGTGGCAGCCGAGGCTAAGGTTGAAGTAGCGGAGAAGCCTGCCAAGCAGATTCCTTTCCTCCAGTGCTTCAGCTATCGTCAGACCTGGTCGTTTATCACTGGTAAGTTCTTCACCGATGGTGTTTGGTGGTTCTATCTGTTCTGGGCTCCCGCCTATTTCTCCGACCAGTATGGTTACAAGTCGAGCTCTACAGAGGCTATTACGCTCATCTTCACCCTCTATGCCATCGTTACCGTGTTGTCTATCTATGGTGGTTACCTGCCCAAGCTCTTTGTAGAAAAGAGGGGTGATAATCCCTACAAAGGACGTATGCGCTCCATGCTCATCTTCGCCTTCTTCCCCCTGCTGGCCCTTTTTGCCCAGCCATTGGGAGCCTACAGCGCATGGTGGCCCGCTATCATCATCGGTTTGGCAGGTGCAGGTCATCAGGCATGGTCAGCCAACCTCTTCTCTACCATTGGTGATATGTTCCCCAAATCAACCATCGCCACCATCACAGGTATCGGCGGTATGGCTGGTGGTGTAGGTTCATTCCTCATCAACAAGGGTGCTGGTGCGCTCTTCACCTATTCAGAGAACCAGGGTGAGGCTTTCAGCTTCATCGGTTTCGATGGTAAGGAAGCTGGTTATATGATCATCTTCTGCATCTGCGCCGTAGCCTATCTCGTGGGATGGTGCATCATGAAGCTCCTCGTGCCGAAGTACAAGCCCATCATCATCGACTAATCACAGTAGAAATATCGGGTTGCAGTGACCAACTGCAGCTAAGGAGTAAGAGGGGTAGCAACAATTGCTACCCCTCTTTTTATGAATACCCCCTCTGGTAATTGAATATGAGGAGGAGCTGTCTATCTATCGTGCTTGGATGAGCTTTCGACCCTATATATATAATAAGGTATAGGGCTGTCTTGCTGCCGAAAGATATTGGTGGAAATTGATGGCTTGGATACGCCTTTTTTTTGCCCGAAATAAGGGCATACCGATGCCCTCGTCCGAGAATATATCTGCGATGGTCTTAGCAGATACTTGCGTTGACCATCGCAGATACCTGCGTTTGTTCTGTTAGAGAAACCCTTGGTGTCGGAGTGCAGCGAGGAGACCTTCCGACATCGCCTCGTTGTCTTTTTTGGTATAGCGTAGATCAGTGAAGATTTGGGCTAACGTCTCTTTATTATTGATCTCACAGAAATGGCGGTTCTCTTCAAGTTGCTCCTTTGTCTTGTAGAAACGATCGATGGCCTCAGGGGTGTAGTCAGTGTAAGTCTCCTCATGAACAAAGGCTTCGATGCCGAGACGGTCGGTGAGGGGTGGCTCTTCGTCGGGCCATCCGAGGGTGATGGTTGCTACAGGCATCACCAGTGAAGGGAGATGGAGGGTGTCGATGATGAGCTGGGGCTGATAGACGGTGGTGCCAAGGTAACAGCATCCCAATCCTTCCTCCTCCGCCAGGTTGCAGAAGGTCTGGGTGAAGAGCAGGGCGTCGATGGCGGCGTTGAGGAAGGAGAGAAGGTTGTTGTAGCCGGGCACGGCCTTGCGGTTCTCACACCATGTAGTGGTGCGGTGGAAGTCGGCACAGATGGTGAGCACCACGGGTGCCTGCGTTACCATAGGTTGGTTGAAATGGGCGGGGGCGAGCTTCGCCTTGCCTTCGGCAGAGCGTGTGATGACGACACTGTACAGTTGCAGGTTGCCCATGGTCTGCGTGCGTGAGGCCTGGGAAAGGAGTTGGGAAAGGAGTGTGGGCTCTACATCGCGGTCAGCATAGCGACGGATGGTGCGGCGGGTGGTGATGGTGTTCATTCTAATTATATAATAATAGGTATAAATGATAGGACAAAGTTAAGGTGTTTTGTTGAGTTATGCAAGCGTTAGTTGTTTTTTTTATAGCATGTTTTCTGCGGAGCACACGGATATCATGGATTATTTTTTCCACAGAACACTCAGATTTATTTTTCCACAGATGTTATACAGATTTTTCCACAGAACACACGGAGGGTTGTTTGTGCCCGTAGGCCGCGCCCCGTCGGGGGCGCGGGTTAGCACCATCGGGGCGCCACTGTCTAAATTATGTGGAAAAAAAACGTGCCTTCAGTGTGTTCTGTGGAAAATAAAATTTCTCTTTTGGAAAACATGAAGAGGGATTTTTCTAAAAAAGTTTTCCAAAAATGATTTGTAGTGAACGATAAAGTTGTTATCTTTGCACCCGAATAATGAAACATGACAGGCAATCCAGTTGGATGACCATAGCCTTTTGATAAAATAATAAAAATGGAATCTAATCGTATTTACACTTATGATGAGGCCTTTGCGGCGTCATTGGAGTATTTTGAGGGCGATGAGTTGGCCGCCCGTGTGTGGGTGAACAAGTATGCCATGAAAGATAGTTTTGGCAATATCTACGAAAAGTCACCTGCCGACATGCATTGGCGCATTGCCAATGAGATAGCTCGTATCGAGCAGAAATATGCCAACCCGATGAGTGCACAGGAGGTGTTTGATCTCTTGGATCATTTCCGTTATATTGTTCCTGCAGGCAGTCCGATGACAGGAATAGGCAACAACCACCAGATAGCCTCGCTGAGCAACTGCTTTGTGATAGGTCTCGATGGAGATGCCGACAGTTATGGAGCTATCATGCGTATTGATGAGGAACAGGTGCAGTTGATGAAACGTCGCGGTGGCGTAGGACACGACTTGAGTCATGTGCGTCCCAAGGGCTCGCCGGTGAACAACTCAGCCCTGACATCCACTGGTCTCGTACCCTTCATGGAACGTTACAGCAACTCGACGCGTGAGGTGGCACAGGACGGCCGTCGTGGCGCTCTGATGCTCTCCGTAAGTATCAAACACCCCGACAGCGAGGCATTTATCGATGCTAAGATGACCGAGGGCAAGGTGACCGGTGCCAATGTGTCTGTGAAGATTGACGACGAGTTTATGAAGGCTGCCGTTGAAGGTAAGCCCTATCAGCAGGAGTTTCCTATCGGTAGCGAGAAACCTGACTATGTGAAGGAGATTGATGCTCAGGCGCTTTGGAAGAAGATTGTGCATAACGCATGGAAGAGCGCTGAACCTGGTGTGTTGTTCTGGGATACAATCCTTAGGGAGAGTCTGCCCGACTGCTATGCTGACCTGGGTTTCCGCACGGTGTCCACCAACCCCTGTGGAGAAATTCCTCTCTGTCCCTACGACTCCTGCCGTCTGCTGAGCATCAACCTCTACAGTTATGTGAAGAACCCCTTCACCCCCGATGCTTATTTCGATTATGAACTCTTCCGTCAGCATGTCACTGCAGCCCAGCGTATCATGGATGATATCGTTGATTTGGAATTGGAGAAGATAGACCTCATACAGCAGAAGATTGCTGCTGACCCCCAGAGTGATGAGGTGAAAGGTGCCGAGAAGCATCTCTGGGAGAAGATTCGTCGCAAGAGTGGCATGGGCCGCCGTACGGGTGTGGGCATCACCGCTGAGGGAGATATGCTGGCAGCGATGAACCTGAGATATGGCACACAGGAAGCCACCGATTTCTCAGTAAACGTGCATCGCACACTGGCACTCAATGCCTACCGCTCATCAGTGGTGATGGCCAAGGAGCGTGGCGCCTTTGAGGTGTATGACGCTGAGCGTGAGAAGAACAATCCATTTATGTTGAGACTGAAGGAAGCCGATGCCTCCCTCTATGAAGATATGGTGAAGTATGGCCGTAGAAACATCGCCTGTCTCACCATCGCCCCCACAGGTACCACCAGCTTGATGACCCAGACAACGAGTGGTATAGAGCCTGTCTTCATGCCCGTGTATCTCCGTAGAAGAAAGGTGAACCCCAACGATGAGGCTGTACGTGTTGACTATGTCGATGAGGTGGGCGATTCGTTTGAAGAGTATGTGGTTTATCATCACAAGTTCCTTACCTGGATGAAGACCAACGGCTACGATACAGAGAAACGCTATACACAGGAGGAGATCGATCAGCTGGTGGCTAAGTCTCCTTACTACAAAGCAACAGCCAACGATGTTGACTGGCTGATGAAGGTGAGGATGCAGGGGGCTATACAGAAGTGGGTGGACCACTCTATCAGCGTCACTGTCAATCTTCCTGCCGATGTCGATGAGGAGTTGGTCAACAAACTCTATGTAGAGGCATGGCGCTCAGGATGTAAAGGCTGTACCATCTATCGCGACGGCTCTCGTTCGGGTGTGATGATATCTGTCTCCAAGAAAGAGAAGAAAGAGACGACGGAACCTGCGCCATGCAAGCATCCGGAGGTGACAGAGGTAAGACCACAGACCCTGGAGTGTGACGTGGTGAGATTCCAAAACAACAAAGAGAAATGGGTGGCTTTCGTAGGTCTGCTCAATGGTTATCCTTATGAGATCTTCACCGGACTCCAGGATGATGAGGAGGGTATCGTACTTCCCAAGACCGTGACAAAGGGAAAGATCATCAAGCAGTCCGATGAGAATGGTCGCCACAGATATGACTTCCAGTTTGAGAATAAACGAGGCTACAAGACCACTGTCGAGGGACTCTCGGAGAAGTTTAATCCCGAATATTGGAACTATGCCAAGCTCATCAGTGGTGTGCTGCGCTATCGCATGCCTATTGACCATGTCATCAAACTCGTGAGCTCACTGCAACTCAAGAGTGAGAGCATCAATACATGGAAGAACGGTGTGGAGCGTGCACTGAAGAAGTATATTATCGACGGCACAGAGGCTAAGGGACAGAAATGTCCTGCCTGCGGTCAAGAGACCTTGGTTTATCAAGAAGGATGTCTCATCTGTAAGAACTGCGGTGCCAGCCGCTGTGGATAAACCATGACAAAGATGACCATCTTTATCTCAGGATTAAGAGTTTACGCCTTTCACGGAGTGCTCCCTCAGGAGCGCCTCGTGGGAGGCGATTATCTTGTGGATGTAAGGGTTGACTATTCCCATAGCTTAGCCACGGAGAGCGATAGGGTAGAGGATACCTTGGATTACAGTCGTCTGCACCATCTGATAGACGAGGAGATGGCTATCCCTTCTGCCTTGCTCGAACATGTGGCAGGTCGCATCACACGACGTGTGCAGAGAGACTTCCCTGGGATGAGTTCCGTATGGGTGAGAATCACCAAGGTCAATCCCCCAATGGGTGCCGCCTGCCAAGGTGCCGGCGTAGAGCTCACGTTAGACAACCCACGACAGGGATAAACCTAAATAAATAATAAAACTTTTTAATGTGTTGTAGTTTTTGGTAGGAATACTATAACTTTGCAGTTGAAAACAGACGATGAAGGTGAGACTAAGAACGCTATTGCTAATGATGTGGCTCCTCGCTATGACGGCGACAGCTGCCACCGACCGACGTTTCACACTGGTGATTGATGCCGGTCATGGTGGACATGATGCGGGGGCTTTGGGCACATTCTCCAAGGAGAAAAACATCAATCTCAACGTGGCATTGGCCTTTGGTAGGTTGGTTGAAGCCAACTGTCCCGACGTGAAGGTCATTTATACCCGCAAGAACGACATTTTCGTCCCTTTGCATGAGCGTGCACATATTGCCAACCGTAACAAGGCCGACCTCTTCGTCTCTATCCATACCAATGCCCTGCCCAAGGGGAAGAAGAGCCGAGGGCTGGAAACCTATACGTTGGGTATGCACAGGATGGATGACAACTTCGACGTGGCCAAACGGGAGAACTCCGTTATCTTGATAGAGAAAGACTATCAGCAACACTACGAAGGTTTCGACCCACGCTCCTCTGAGAGCTATATCATGTTCGAGTTCCTGCAAGACAAGAACATGGCGCAGAGCGTGGAGATGGCACGACTCGTTCAGCAGAAGACTTGCGCCACGGCACAGCGTCTCAACAAAGGAGTGAAGCAGGCTGGATTCCTCGTGCTTAGAGAGACCTCCATGCCGAGTTGCTTGATAGAGCTGGGCTTTATCACCAGTCCCGATGAAGAGCAGTTCCTTAACACCGAAAACGGTGTGACGCTCATGGGAAGGGGCATCTTCCAGGCCTTCGTGGAGTATAAACAGAAATATGCCAAGGGATTCAACGTGCCCTATAAGCCTATAGAGCAATCTCTTGTCTCAGAGGAAAGACCGAAGCGCACTCCTGCTGCCGAGGTGAAGAAGCCAAAGAAAGAGGAGCCTGTCGTGGAGGAACGCTCAAAGGTCGAGGAGAACAAGGCGACTGAAGAAACGAGCACTACCAAGGGCGATGAATCCGCTCAGGACAATGCAGGTGCCCACGAACAGACGGCAGAACAGGCACCCGTCTTCAAGGTGCAGATTCTCGCAAGCAGTAAGCAGCTGCGCCCCGACAACGAGCGACTGAAAGGAGCAGTGGAACTGTCGAGCTATGAAGAGAATGGGATGTATAAATACACCTGTGGTGCATCCACCGACTATTCCGTCATCTATCAGTTGAGGAAGACACTGCTAAGCAAGTTTCCTGAAGCCTTCATCGTGGCCTTCAGACAAGAGAAGAGAATGAATGTCAACGAGGCAATCAAAGAATATCGTCAGAACAAAAACAAAAATAAATAAGACGCAATGAAGTATTTTACCAAAGAAGTTCAAATAGCCCTTGTGGCCATCGCAGGTGTCGTTGTGCTGTTCTTCGGCCTGCAGTTTCTCAAAGGACTGAGTCTGCTCGGCAATAGCAACACCTATCCCGTGAGTTTCACCGATATCAGCGGACTCTCTGCTTCCAGTCCTGTCTATGCCAATGGCTATAAGGTAGGAGCGGTGAAGAGCATCGAGTATAACTACGATGGGGAAGGAAAGATTGTGGCATTCGTAGAACTCGATAAAGAGATGATGGTTCCCAAGGGATCACATGCAGAAATCTCATCCGACTTCATGGGTAATGTGAAGATGAACCTCATCCTCTCTTCCAATCCCTTAGAGCGTCTCGCACCTGGTGATACCATCCCCGGTGGACAGAGCAACGGACTGATGGAAAAGGCTGGTGCCCTCATGCCTACCGTGGAGCAGATATTGCCCAAGATCGATAGCATCCTCACCAACCTCAACGCCCTGCTCGCCGATCCGGCACTGATGAACACCCTGCATCATGTAGATCATCTCTCGGCTAATCTCGAGACCTCTTCCCGGGAGATGAACCAGCTCATGGCAACACTCAACTATAAGGTGCCCACCATGCTTAACAAGGCCGATGGCATCTTGGAGAACACCCAACAGTTCACGGGTCAGCTCAACAGTATTGATGTGGCTGCTACCATGAACAAGGTGAATGAGACGCTGAACAACGTAGAGCAACTCTCTGCCAAACTCAACAGCAAGGAGAGTACCATCGGTCTGCTCATGAACGACCCGACACTCTATCATCATCTCACAGCCACCATGGGAAGTGCCGACTCGTTGCTCATCGACCTCCGTCAGCATCCAAAACGCTATGTCCACTTCTCACTGTTTGGAAAAAAAGATAAGTAAGAGATAGCGCAATATAGAATTTATAAAAATAACGCCTTCCATTGTGAAGAAGGGAAGGCGTGGATAGAGAAACGGCTGAAATAAGTTGTTTTACGACGCTTTGTCGATGACCTATAGGGAGCAAGGAGTCTATCTCCTTCTTCTTTTTTAATCTATTGAAATACAGAAGGTTTGAAAATATATAAGGGTGATAAAATAATAAAGCGTCAAGAAAACACTTAATCATCAGTTAATTAGTAAGTTATCATTCTGTGAGAAGAAAGGGTGATATTTTCATCATTTGTTTGTTTGGGAAAAAAGTGCGAAATTTGCACCTGAAATCCTTTTTATGGTCTAAGTGACTAAAAAACCATACACAATCTACACAAATGGTGAAACGTTATCAGGCGCTTTGGGATCAATGTCTTGAGTTAATCAAGAGCAACGTCACAGAGCAGCAGTATAAAACATGGTTTGCCCCCATCGTCTTCGAGTCGTTCTCCGAGGAGAACAGGACGTTGCTGGTACAGATTCCAAGTCAGTATGTTTACGAGTACTTGGAACAGTACTACGAGGGCTTGCTCCGCAAGGTGCTCTCCCGTTGTTTCGGCGAGGGTGTCGTGCTCACCTATCGTGTGATGGTTGATAAGTCGCATAACCTCTCACAAGATGTTCAGACCACCCCCTCAGCTGCTATCGACCCTTCGCCGGTAGCACCCCGTGGCAACAAGAGTCCCACAATCTTGGATGCTGCCATGCCGAGCGACCTCAATCCCTGTCTCGACCTGCACAAGACCTTCCAAAACTTCATCGAGGGCGACAGCAACAAGTTGCCGAGGAGCGTCGGAATGTCTATTGCTGAGCATCCGGGTGAAACGACCTTCAATCCTTTCTTTATCTATGGACCTTCGGGATGTGGCAAGACCCATCTCATCAATGCCATTGGTGCCAAGTGTAAAGAGCTCTTCCCACAGAAGAGAGTACTCTATGTGAGTGCCCGGCTCTTTCAGGTGCAGTTTGTCAATGCCACCTGCAAGAATCACATCAACGATTTCATCAACTTCTATCAGACCATCGATGTCCTGATAGTAGATGACATACAGGAATGGGCTACTGCCTCGAAGACCCTCGACACCTTCTTCCATATCTTCAATCATCTGTTCCGTAACCGCAAGCAGATCATCTTAGCGAGCGACCGCCCGCCTGTTGATTTGGTAGGAATGAAGGATCGTCTGCTAACCCGATTCTCCTGCGGACTGATAGCAGAGCTGGAGAAGCCCAACATCGCACTCTGTGTTGATATCCTCAACTCTAAGTGTTGTCGTGACGGACTGAAGATTCCCGAGGATGTCATCCGCTATATTGCCGGCACAGCCAACGGCAGTGTGCGCGATTTGGAAGGCGTCGTCAACTCGCTCTTGGCCTATTCGGTGGTTTATAACTGCAACATCGATATGCGGTTGGCGGAGCGTGTCATCAAGCGTGCTGTGAAGATAGACAATCATCCGCTCACCATTGACGATATCATCGATAAGGTATGTAATCATTATAACGTCACCCATCAGCAGGTGCTCAGTCGCAGCAGGAAGCGTGATATAGTGACAGTGCGCCAGATATCGATGTATTTTGCTCAGAAATACACCAAGATGCCCGCCTCACGCATAGGTCAGCTCATTGGCAATCGCGACCACAGTACGGTGCTGCACAGTTGCACCACGGTAGAACAGCGCATGAAGATTGACAAGGTGTTTGCCGAGGAGCTCAACAGTATTGAACATACTTTCAAACTGAAGGGTTAACCATCCTTCTCCATCACGATATAGGCGACGGCCTCTCATGGAATCACTTCCGCGAGAGGCCGTCGTTAGTTGATGATGTTTTCAGTAGCGAGCCTGTTAGAATATGATTAGAATATTTGCCACTTGATGCCAGCCATCACCCATGTGCCAGGCTGTTCTACATTGCCATAGTCATAATAACGTTTCCCGAAGATGTTGTTCACCTCGGCATAGACACTGTAGTGGCGGTCGGTCCAGTCGATCTTCCCGTCCCATATAGCATAGGGCTGGTAATCACGGGTGTTGCCATTGATGTCGGTAAAGGTGCCCGTCCGCTCCTGGAACCGGTAGTGGAGCCCTACATGCAACTGCCTCCAGGGATTGAGGCGGAGTGTACCCACCAGTTGATGGCGCAGATATTCCAGCGTGTATTTACTCTCGATGTTCTCATATTCCTTCTTGTCCTGATGGATGTAATTGTAGTTGAGGCTTATCTCCTCCAGCACACGCTGATGGGGGAGGAGTTGCTTCATATCGCCTTTTGCCGAGCATTCCATGCCGAGGGCATCAATCTTGGTGAAGTTGACCGATTCCCATGGTGCATCAGCTCCTTGGTCGGTATGTCTTATCCAGTCGATCATGTTGCGGGTGTGGTTATAATACACACCTATCGAGGCAGCGAGTCCGTGGCTGGCATATCTCAGTCCACCCTCCACCGCCGACACCTCTTCTGGCTTGAGGTGCTTATCTGCCTTATGTCCGCCTACGGAGTAGTAGAGCTCGGTCACTGAAGGCATTCGGAGCGATGTGTTCCATGAAGCAAAGGCCCGCAGTCCCTTGGTCAACTGATAGCCGAGGTCCATGCCGGGGTAGAGTTTCACATGCTCATTGTTCCAGGAGTTCTTCACTGCCGTCAGTCCTGCCGTGAAGGTCAGTCGTTTGAAGAGCAGGTGATGCTCAAGCACTATACTGATGTTTGTGCGGTTCAGACCATAGATATAGTCGCGGTCGGTACCTTTGATATGATGCGGTTCGTCGAGTTTTTCACCGAGGTTACCGCTCAGCAGGTCCTCATTGCGCAGGTCTGCACCCAGGGCCGTCCGTCCTCCTGCCCAATCTACATAGGCATTGACGTTCACCCCCATCACCTCCGTCCTGTGATAGTTGAAGGGACAGGCAGCCTCGTTGTCACGGAAGAGTTCAAATCTATCCTCCTGATGATTCCAGTAAATAGAGGGTTTGAGATGCAGTAGTCCCAGTTTGTTCTCCGCCTGTAACGCGGTGAAAGTCTTGAGGGTATGCTCAAACTGGTCGTCCCATTTAGCTCCATAGAAAGTGTTTGAGCCATAGTCTTTTGATGAGAGTCCGGCATGCCATCTCACGCGCCATTCATCATCCTCATAGTTTCCTTGATAGAATGCTTTTATCCCCAGATAGTCAGCGTTCAGTCTTCCCGCTTTGTTCCTGCTGTAGCCATCGCTATGCGTATAGGAGCCCGACAGCTGGTTGTTCCAGTGCTTCGATGCGATGTTTGCCCTCGCTCCGGCCGCCATATAACCGAAGCTGCCTCCCTCCATGCGCAGGGTTGCACTCGACTGTCTATGTGCATAGGTCACGATGTTGATGGCTCCGAGAAGTGAGGAGCCCCCATAGACCCTTGCTGCCGGTCCTTCGAGCACCTCGATGCGCTCTATCTCGCTCAGCTCCACGGGCAGGTCGAAGACGTTATGTCCCGTCTGTGGGTCATTGATACAGATGCCGTTGAGCAGGATGGCCACCTGTTCATAGTTGCCACCGCGTATGCTCACGTCGGTCTGGGCACCGAGAGGGCCACGTTGCCGCACATCAATGCCTGCCACATACTTCAGAAGATCGTTGACACTCTGTACTGGCGCCGCTTGAATGTCGCTACGGTCCAGTACTGTTACCATTCTCGCTGTCTGACTTGGCGTCAGAGGCGCTCGGGAGCCCGTGCAGTTCACCTCATCAAGGGTGAGGGCTTTGTAGGTCTTGGTGGAGAGCGTGTCGGCAGTTGACTGCTGGATGCTCACACCATCAGCTTTGGCATAGGTGAGGGTAGCCACACTCAGTGTGCTGATAATCACCTCTCTTCCCAAACAGGAAAAGAGCGACCATCCCTTACCTCCAAATCTTTTGAACACCAAGGCTTTGCGCCTGATAGAATTGTACTTGTACTTCATTTTGTTATTGTCGATTGTTTCTTGCTCGCCACAAAAAACAGATGCAAAGGTACACCAATTCTTCGAGTAAGACGAGATAAACCCGATTTTTTCTTCTTGTATCAGATGAAAATAGTACCTTTGCACCCGTTATGTCGCTAATAGCATTTTTCAAGCAATGGTCGTTGCCCCTGTCGCTCCTTATCGGCGTCATCGGTTATCTGCTCTTTGCCTATGTGCCGCTGTTACAGCCCATAGGCGAGGTGGTCGGCCCGTTATTGGAGTCGTTGATTCCTGTAGTGCTCTTCGTGCTCCTTTATGTCACGTTCTGTAAGATACAGATAAAGGAGATGCGTCCGCGCGCCTGGCATTTCTGGCTGCAGACCATCCGTGTGTCGCTCTCTGCGTTCTTTGTGTGGCTCATCACGCTCACCTCTGACCCCAACCTCCGACTCGTGCTCGAGGGCATGTTTGTCTGCGTCATCTGTCCCACGGCAGCCGCAGCCCCTGTGGTGACCGAGAAGTTGGGCGGCAGCATAGGCTCCCTCACCATCTATGCCATCATCGCCAATGTAGTGACGAGCATCATCATCCCCCTCTTCTTCCCTATGGTAGAGAAGAGTTCCGACATCTCCTTCGCCACTGCCTCGCTGATGGTGCTGCGCAATGTCACCACGGTGTTGGTCATCCCCCTGGTGTTGGCTTTGGTGAGTCGCAGGGTGATTCCCCGTGTCACCGACCGCATTAAGGAGTTTCGTAACCTCGGTTTCTATCTCTGGTGTTTCAACCTTACCATCATCACAGGCATCACGATGCGCAATATTCTCCATGCCTCCCTGTCGGGAACGGTGTTGGCGATTCTGCTCATCCTCCCCCTCTTTATCGCCCTCCTTCAGTTCACCATAGGTAAGCTGGTGGGCCGTTATTATGGCGACAGCATCAGTGCCGGTCAGGCCCTTGGTCAGAAGAATACCGTAGTGGGCATCTGGCTCACCCTCACCTTCCTCAACCCCCTTGCTGCCGTAGCCCCTGGCGCCTATGTGCTCTGGCAGAACATGGTGAATGCCTTGCAGCTGTGGTATAAGCAGAAATATGGTAGGTTGAAGTGGTAAGGATTAAACTATCCACCAGTGTTAACGTCTATTTTATAGCGTATCAATCCATCTAAAACTGATAGAACCTTTGAAAACACTAACGACCTTTCTTCATAGACTGTTCCTCTGCGGAATAGTGCTCATTCTTCAGGTGCCGACCGTCCATTCCTTCCTTCATGCACAGACACCTGCCTCCCCATCGTCCGTCGGTCTCGATGCTATCGAGGCGCAGTTGAGGAGTGCAGCAGAGACAAGGGTGCAGGAGAAGGTGTTTGTGCATACCGATAACAGGTGTTATTTCCTCGGCGACACCCTATGGTACAAAGCCTATGTGGTGAGGGCCGACAACCTCATGCCCACCGATATGAGTCGTATGCTTTATGTGGAACTGCTCTCTCCCGATGGACTTGTGGTAGAGCGGCAGACGGTGGTGGTGAGCAACAAAGGGTATGGCTGTGGGCAGTTTGTGCTCACCGACAGTCTTTTCTCTGGCTATTACGAACTGAGAGCCTATACTCGATGGATGCTCAATTTCAACGTGAAGACCAAGCGTTACAGGCGCGATGATGCCCATCTCTTCTATAACAATGAGATGGCAGCCGACTTCTTCCGCTATTGGGATGGACTCTACTCGCGCGTGCTCCCCGTCTATGAGAAACCGGAGCAGGCAGGCGACTATTCGGTGAAATATATCATCAACCGCCCCAAAGAGCGTGTGGCACCCACACCACCTCCCACCCTTCATGCCCATTTCTTCCCGGAAGGAGGACATCTTGTGGAAGGCGTGAACAACAGGGTGGCTTTCGAACTCACCGATGAGCAGGGACAGGCAGTGGAACTGAAAGGAACACTCGCCTGTGGAACCAATGCCCCTAAAGCTATTGAGGCAGGATACATGGGGCGTGGTGCCTTTGAACTGACCCCCACAGGAGAGCGGTCGAAGGCACTGTTTACATGGCAAGGCAAGCACTATGAGTTTCCGTTGCCAAAGGCAGAGGCGCAGGGTGTGGCGATGTTGCTGAAAGACAGGCAGCTCCTCCTTCACAGTAGGGGGATAGACACCACCCAGCCCTATGGACTCTCTATCCTCTGCCGTGGTGTGTTGCGTCATTATCAGACAGTCCGTTTCGCTGCCGATGGCACCCTTACCCTCACCTTACCCGCGTCGCTCCCCTTAGGTGTGAATGATGTGACGCTCTTCAATGCCGAAGGTGTGCCCTTGGCCGACCGCCTCTTCTTTGTCAGCGAAGGCGAGCAGCGCAGTGCGCCTGTCACCCTCCTCCAACCCCTGCAGGATACTTATGCCCCCTATAGTCAGGTGAACCTCTCCCTCCATGTCGATGGCGTCGATGAGCCCCAGCAGCTGTCGTTGTCTATCAGGGATAAGGCTACCGACGAACCGTCCTACGATACAGGCAACATCCTTACCGACCTCCTGCTGAGCAGTGAGCTAAAGGGATTTGTTGCCTATCCCGACTATTATTTCGCATTAGACAGTGATGATGTTACCCTGGATAAACAGCGTACGGCAGCACTCGACCTGCTCATGATGGTGCAGGGATGGCGCCGCTACGACTGGCGGCAACTCATGGCTACCGACACCCTGCGCTATCAGCCTGAGACGACGCTCACACTCGAGGGGCGCGTCTATAAGACGGTGGATGTCAATCCCGTGGAACCCGATGAGATCGACCAGTGGCAATATGGTATGGGCTACAGTGGCGACGACACCACACAGCTGATAGATACCTCGGCTGCCAATGCCAATGGACTCGCACTCACCCGCATCCCCTATGCTAACAGCACAGCAGGTGTCAACCACCGACCAATGAAACGGGAGGTGATGATAGAGGCAGAGATTGCCGTAGGAGGGCAGTTTGCCGGTTCGGTGCAGAAGACCCACGATGGCGGACGCTTCCTCTTTCAGCTCCCTCCCTTCTATGGCACGGCCATCCTCAACATGAAAGCCTATAAGGAGAACGACTCTATCAAGAAGAACATGCTCTCACGCAAGGATAAACACATTCTCGATGAGACCGAGTGGCCCGACTTCTACGTGAAGCGCGACCTCTTCTTCCCCGTCTTCCCCTCGCCATATAACTACTATCAGAGCCATGCGCCTGAGCAGGTCTATCAGCTCTCAGTAGATTCGCTGAGTGAGTTGTCTATGGAGAACGATATACATCGGTTGAAGAACATCGATGTGAAGGGCAAACTCCATGGACGCAAACGCATCAACATGGAGAAACCAGTGTTTACCATCGATGCCTACGACCTCTATAACCTTGTCACTGACTACGGACTGAGCTATGGCTATTTCGATATGCGGCAGTTCCCTATCCAGGCTGCCCGCGTGCTCTATGGTAACATGGGGCGTGAGGTGAGTTTCAACGTCGATGCCTATATCGACAGCACCATCTTCTATCGGAGCTACGTGCCCGAGGAGAACATGGTGCGCACCTTCCTCAACAACAAGAACCACCGCTCCTTCCATGAGACCTTCCATCTCAAGCGGCTGAGCGAGTTGCGCTTCTTCACCGATTTCAATCCGCGTGAGGAGGATACCTATTTAGAGCCGAGTGTCTATCGGGCTGATGTCACCATCGATTTTGTCCCCTTTGCCGACGATGCCGTACAACCCTCCTTCCGCGACCGTCACGGCTATATTGACGGCATCAGCCTGCCCCTCACGTTCTATCAGCCCAACTATCAGGGGCGCATGCAGGAGGCGCCTGCCGACTATCGCAGAACACTCTACTGGAACCCCAACCTCACCACTGATGCCGATGGCAACTGTAAGGTCAGTTTCTATAACAACGGCCGTTCCTCACATCTCGGCATCAGTGTAGCGGGCATCACCACCGACGGGCGGATGATGTATGAGGAGAAGAAAACAAACAACTAATCACTCTTCTCGCACATGAAGACAATCAAGAGAATGGGAGCCATCGTTTTGTTCCTTATAGCTGCCGTCACAGCATCGGCAAAGACAGTATATCTCTCGCCTAAGGGCAACGACAAGGCCGAGGGTTCGTTGGCTCACCCTATGGCCACCCTTCCTGCCGCCTACAAGAAGATCGCGGGAGGTGACACGCTGTGTTTCAGGGGAGGCACCTATGTGGTGACCGACAGACAGGTGATGAAGAAGGTGGGTAGCTATGCCTATGTCTTTGCCTTGGAAAAGGGAGGCAGTTCGGAGCGCCGCACCTGCATCATGGGTTATCCCGGTGAGCGTCCGGTCTTCGACTTCTCCGCCCTGCAGCTCGACGGCCGTCATCGCTTTGCTGCCTTTTATCTCGGTGCCGACTATCTCCATCTCCTCAACTTCGATATCGTGGGTGTACCCGTACGTGTCAAGGGACATACCCAGTCGGAGTGTGTTGCCGCACGCAAGGGCTCCTATTGCATCGTGGAGAATCTTGCCATGCACGATAATATGGCCATCGGCTACTATCAGGTGGCAGGTAGGCATAACCTCGTGCTCAACTGCGATGCCTATAACAACTACGACAACTATTCTGAGGGTGCTTATGGGGGCAATGTCGATGGTTTTGGTTGTCATGTGAAGAGTGTTGATGAGGTGGGCAACGTGTTCAGAGGATGCCGTGCGTGGAGAAACTCTGATGATGGTTTCGACCTCATCAAATGTGATGCTCCCGTGGAGATAGACCATTGTTTCGCACTCTTCAACGGATATCAACCCACTGCCGATGCTTCTGATGTCACCACCTTCAACAAAGCGGGCGACGGCAACGGATTCAAAGCTGGAGGGTGGGGGATGAAGCCCCGGGTGATGGCGCATCCCGACCAGTCGCCCCAACACTATATCCACCACTGTGTGGCCTATGGCAACAAGGCCAATGGCATCTATGCCAACCATCATCTCGGAGGTAACCGCTGGGAATACAATACGTCGGCGTGTAACCGTCGTGACAACTATAACATGGTGAACCGCAGGGCATGGGGCGAACATGACAATGTCGATGTTCCAGGCTATGGTCATCTGCTCACCAACAATGTATCGTGGCAGCCGGGACGTTATCACCTCGGCGACTGCGACTCCTCTTCCTGCGTACTCATCAACAATGCCTTTGATGCGTCGCAGTGCAAAGCGTCCTCTTTCCTCTCTGTCGATCCTTCCACGCTCCTTGTGCCGCGCAACGCCCTGGGAGAGCTCCCCTTTATCCCCTTTATGATACCCCAACAGCAGTCTCCTCTCTATGAGCAACGTTGCGGCTGGCGTCTCTGTGCACCCTCCGCGCTCAATGTCTCGGAGTGGCAGGATCACTGGTGTGTGGAGTCGGAATCTCCCGACTATCGTATCATTTTCTTTGGTGACACCTGTGAGATATTTGCTCCCAAGGGGTTGACCTTCTGGCGGAAGGAGAAGTTGGACAGGGGAGTGACGATAGAGTATGATGCCTGTGTGCTACCGCCACGCGTGAGTGATATGAACTGTTTCTGGATGGCTTCTGACCCCAAGGCTGAGGATATCTGGCAACGGCAGGCATGGCGCAGTGGTATCTTTGCCCGTTGCTATTCCTTGCAGTTGTATTATGTGGGATATGGTGGCAATCATAACACCACCACACGCTTCCGCCGTTACCATGGCGATGAGCAGGGTGTCACCGATGTTGCTTCGCGTCCGGCTGTCATCAGGGAGTTTACTGATGCCGACCATCTGCTCGAATCTCGTCGCTGGTATCATATCCGTATCACCACCTCGCTCGATGGGCGCACACGTTATTATGTGGATGGAGCCTGTCTCATCGACTACCTCGACAGTCGTCCGTTAGACAGTGGATGGTTTGGTTTCCGCACCACACTGTCCACCACGCGCATCGCCAATTTCCGCTGTTATTGACATTCTGTTAGAAAATTGCAGAAAAAAGTAACACATTGATTATTTATTTCTGTCTGCTTTTTCTCCTCAAATAGATGAAAAAAAGCACTTTTTGACTGGTTTTTTCCTCAAAAACGGAGCCGTTTTTTCATCTTTGAGAAGGCACTTTTTAGCCATTTTTCAGCAAAAATCTTTACAGCAGAAAAGTTGCTGCAAAAAGTATGCCAAACTACCCTCCGTTCAAAACCGTTCAAAAAATGAGCGAAAAACCCCCGTTTCGTTCAATATCCGTTCAATAACTGCGCAGTGATATTCAATAAATCTGTGACTGGGCAGGCACTCCACCTATGACTGGGCAGGCACTCTACCTGTGACTGGGCAGTCATAGGAGCATTGAACGGGCAGTCACAGATTGCATGAAATGAGGGTCAAAAAT
>JAHAZN010000067.1 GCA_018385335.1 Prevotella sp. | reverse complement strand
GACATATCAGAACTTGGCGGTGAAAAGAGATGCCTCTTTGGCAGGATATAAGACCTATCGTTATGTGACCGAGAAGGCGAAGTTAGAGGGAGGTGAACTGAAACGTGAAGATGGTACCTATTTCTTCTATCCCAAGGCCAAACCCAAGGCCAAACCCAAGGCCGAAACGCAGGCCACGAATGCCTATATCTTCGCCTATTGGCCGTATCAGGCTGGTCTGACGTTGAGGAAACTGATGGATGGAATTGAGGTGAGTGTGGATATAGACCAGTCTTCCAGTTTGAAGAACAGTGATGTGATGGCAGGATGGATAAAGGTAAGGACCACGAATGGGTTTAAGGATGTGTCTTCACTTGCATCTTCATATCCCCAGTTGAAAATGTTGCATGTCATGTCTCATCTGACAATAGCGTATGTGCATACGACAGCAGCGGATGAACCCCTCAGTGATGAGACGCTCAGCGTCACCCTCGGCAATGTGCATACGAAGGTAAAGCTCAACTTGTTTGAGAGTTTGCAGAATAACAGTATATCTGTCTCGGATGCCAATACGCCAAACGAAATCAAATTAACCCCAAACGAGTATTCTAAAACACCTGTTGACAATAAGGTCACCGCCACCTTCTATGCGCTCGTTCCCCCTCAGAACATTGAGACATCAGGTGCCAATGTGACGATGACAATCAATGGAGCCCCCCAACCCCGCAACTTCTATCCAAGCAATCCAGAAGATGCCCCCACAGCATGGGCAGCCGGAAAGAAATATAAGTATAATTATACGTATGTGACGGGAGAGTGATGCATTCAGTTAGTCATTGACCCATTGAGCATCTCTGTTTTAAGGAAAGAGTAAATGTACCCCGGACTTTGGTAACAGAGTCCCGTGTCTACATCACAGAGTTGCTTGTAGGTGTCGGAGTTATATAGGATATCCAGAGCTTCTGACGATGATAGACAGAAATCTTTGATGAGTAGTTCTGACAGGTCGCCGACGATTTCTTCTTGTAACATCTTGAGTTGTTTGTCATTTAGTTTCATAGGCGTTTCAGTAAATTAAGTGCTTTCTGTGTTCCAAAAAAATACTGAAAGGTAATTCCTTTGGCATATTTCAGTTCCTTAACCATTTGCTCAATACTGATAAAGCCAAGTTTACAGCGACGGAGTTGGTAGGCGACACTATCATCTGCTATTGGCCCATAGACAATATCATATTGATGGCAGGGTTGTGGCAACTCGTGATCTCTGTTGCGCATAACAAATTCTCCCCATTCTATGCAATAGTCGTTCCACGAAATAAAACGTATAGAAGGGTCGGTTAACACAGTATTCTCAAGCAGAAACTTGCTGACAACAGGAGTTCCTCCAAAAAGTTTTGCTTTCTGAAATGCCAATTTCTTGGCTTGTTGTATATCTTCTGCCAGATAGAATCCCCTTCCAAAATCTTTGAATGGTTTAGATTTTGACAAGTCGGGAACAATAATTTCCGTGTTTGAACCGTGATAAAGAATCATATCCTATTTATATGTTAATTGACCTCCATTTCTTTTGCAGATGATTGTCAGCGCCTCAATGACTTCTTCAAAGGATAGGGTGTGAAGAATATCATAGAAATTGTTCAGATATTCTAACCCTTTGAATCGTTTGATATAGTTGAATGCCTGACGATCCTGAAGGTTAAACTTTTGGGCAAACTCTGCCACTAAAGCTATCGTATATCTCAACTGATTATTTTCCTCTCTTGTGAGCATTGTTTGGGTATTTTGTTTGTGTCTGCAAACTTACATAAAAAAACTGATTTCAGCAACAATGACAGCCATTTTTTCCCCTTTAGCCATGCCCTTGCAAAGTTATATATATTCGTGGGCCTGCGAATACGTTAGTGTTGGCTTATGCAAATGTTTTCATAGGCCCATGAATATATATTCCCCAAAAAAGGTGAAGATTTTGGGTGATTTTGATGGTTATTTCGGTCTTTTTGTGTAAGTTTGCAGATGAAACAACAGCGTGTAAAAACATAGCAAAAAGCAACTTCAACATTATGCAAGAGACAAGACAAAACAAAATAGCACGACTGCTGCAGAAAGAACTCAGTGTGATCTTTCAGGAGCAGACAAGGATGATGAGAGGTGTGATGGTGTCGGTGACAAGAACCAAAGTGTCTCCCGACCTCAGCATCTGCACCGCCTATCTCAGTATCTTCCCCAGCGCCAAAGGCGAGGAGATCCTTAAGAATATCGTGGCTAACGACAAGACCATCCGTTATGAACTCGGCACAAGGGTGAGACACCAGTTGAGAATCATCCCCGAACTGAGATTCTTCATCGACGACTCCTTGGACTATATCGAACATATCGACCAGTTGCTCAAGGGAGACAAGCAAGGTAATGACGAAGAATAACGGAGATGAACTTCCCCTTTTACATCGCCAAGCGTTACCTCTTCTCGAAGAAGAGTACCAACGCCATCAATGTCATCAGCGCCATCAGTATGGTGGGGGTGGCAGTAGCTACTATGGCTTTGGTGGTGACGCTCAGCGTGTTCAATGGATTCCATGACCTCGTAGCCTCCTTCTTCACCGCCTTCGACCCACAGCTGAAGGTGATGCCCGTGAAAGGGAAGACGGTGGCTGCCGATGACCCCGTGCTCACAGAGATAAGACAGATGGAGGAGGTGGCCGTGGCTACAGAGACCCTGGAGGACAATGCCCTCGCCGTGTATGGCGACCGACAGCTCATGGTGAAAATAAAAGGCGTGGAAGACAACTTCGACAGTCTGACACATATCAGAGAGATTTTGGTGGGCAACGGAGCGTATGAGCTCAGTGCTGCCGACCTTGATTATGCCATCCCCGGCATAAGGGTGGCTGAACTCCTCGGACTCGGCTATTATTTCAAATACCCGATGAAAATCTTCGCACCCAAGAGAGAAGGACAGCTCAACATGGCTGACCCCTCGGAGGGCTTCGTGGAAGAAGATCTCTTCTCACCCGGCGTGCTCTTCAACGTGAAACAGGCGAAATATGACAAGAACTATATCCTCACTAATATCCATTTCGCCCGCCGACTCTTCGATGAACAGGGAAGAGTGTCTGCCCTGGAACTCAGACTCAAGCAGGGAGCTAACTTCGAAAGAGTGAAGAGCAGGATGAGAGAGATAGCAGGAGAACGCTTTACCGTGAAGGACAGATTTGAACAGCAGGACGACACCTTCAAGATCATGAAGATAGAGAAGCTCATGGCCTATCTCTTCCTCACGTTTATCCTGATGGTGGCCTGTTTCAATATCATCGGCAGTCTGTCGATGCTCATCATCGACAAGAAAGAGGATGTGAAGACGCTGCGTAACCTTGGAGCTACCGACCGTCAGATCAAGCAACTCTTCAGAATAGAGGGATGGCTTATCTCTGCCGTGGGAGCAGTGGTAGGTGTCGCCCTCGGACTCCTCCTCTGCTGGCTGCAACAGAGCTATGGTCTGGTAGGGCTGGGCCGCTCAAGCGGTTCGTTTGTGGTGGATGCCTATCCTGTGAGTGTTCATCCCACAGACATCCTCCTGGTGCTGGTCACGGTGATGGCTGTGGGCTTTGTGGCAGCCTGCATCCCTAAGAAAGTTTAACAACGACAGGCAGATACCTGTAGATAAAAATCCTATAGACTATGAGAGAGACAGTACAGATTCGTTGTAAGAACAACGGGAAAATATTAACGGTACCCATATGCAGTACCTTAGAGGAAATCTATGAACAGTTTGGCATAGAGATGACCTATGGCCCGGTGAGTGCTAAGGTAAACAACAAGGTGGAGGGGATGCATTATCGAGTGTACAACCGTAAGGATGTAGAGTTTCTCGACCTCACCACCTCCTCTGGTCTCCGCACTTATACGCGTACACTCTTCTTCGTGCTCTGTAAGGCGGTGAGCGAGCTTTATCCCGGGGGCCACGTGATTATCGATATCCCCGTGTCCAATGGTTATTTCTGTGACCTGCAGATAGGTAGGGAGGTGTCGGCCTTCGATGTGGACAGTATCAAGAAACGGATGAAGGAGATTATCGATGCCAAGATGCCTGTGAAGAGGAAAGAGCGCACCACCGAGGAGGCGATAAAACTCTTCAGAGAACGCGGAGCAGAGAGTAAGGTGAAACTCATGGAGAGTCTCGGACGACTCTATACGATCTTCTATGAGATAGACGGATACTACGACTACTTCTACGGAACACTGCTCACCAACACCAGTAAGCTACATCTCTTCGACCTCGTGAAATATTACGATGGGATGCTGCTGCGCATCCCCTCTATCAGTGACCCAGGACAGTTAGGGGAGCTGGTAAGGCAGGACAAGATGTTTGAGATATTCAAGGAGCATCATCGCTGGCAGGATATCCTCAACCTCCGCACCATAGGCGACCTCAACGAGGCAGTAGCCAAGGGAATGACGGCATCGCTCATCAACGTGTCGGAGGCACTGCAGGAAAACAAGATAGTGAGGATAGCCCAGCAGATAGCAGAGAAGAAGACGGTGAAGATGGTGCTCATCGCCGGCCCCTCGTCGAGCGGGAAGACCACCACATGCAAACGTCTCTCTATCCAACTGCTTGCCAACGGACTGCGACCGATAGGCATCTCGTTGGACGACTATTTCGTGGACAGGGAGAACACACCGAAGGACGAGAAGGGCGACTACGACTTCGAGAGTCTCTATGCACTCAATATCCCCATGCTCAACGAGCAGTTGAATGCCCTGCTTGCCGGCAAAGAGGTGGAGCTGCCTAAATATAACTTCCAGACAGGGAAGAGCGAGAAGAGTGGAAGGATGCTCCAACTGAAGGGCAATGAGGTGCTGGTGGTAGAGGGTATTCATGCCCTAAACCCCGAGCTCACGGCACAGGTGCCCGAGGAACAGAAATACAGGGTGTATGCCTCGGCCCTCACTACCCTGCTCATTGATGACCATAACTATATCCCTACCACCGACAACAGACTGCTCCGACGTATCGTGCGCGACTTCAAATACCGGGGGGTGAATGCGCAGGAGACCATCCGCCGCTGGCCGTCGGTGAGGGCAGGGGAGAACAAGTGGATCTTCCCTTACCAGGAGAATGCCGATGCAATGTTTAACAGTGCCATGCTCTTTGAACTGGCTGCTATCAAACAGCAGGCAGAACCGCTCTTGGAGCAGGTGCCGGAGAACAGTAACGAGTATAGCGAAGCCTACCGACTGCTCAAGTTTCTGAAATACATCAACCCCATCCCTTATCAGCAGGTGCCCTCCACCTCGCTGCTAAGAGAGTTCCTCGGAGGTAGCTCGTTCAAATACTAAACATCTTCTCACGGAGAGGCTCCTATGATGGACGTCCCCATGAACTCTACGTTTTTCCCTTCCCCCTACAATGCGTAAAGGGGTTGGTTGACACAAGGACAGTGGGGAGAAAGCATTGGAGCACAAGGGTTGAGGACAATCGTCTCGCCAGGGCCTCTGATATGTGATGACCAAAAAAATGAGGGCTTTCTGCAAAAGAAAGCCCTTTTATTTGCTGAATTGAGTAAGATTATTTAACTTTGCGCCAAATTATACTAATTATGCAAGGTGAACTAAATTATCTCGATAGGAATGAGTTTAACTTCGAACCTTCCGAAGAGGTGAAGTTGGCAATAAAAAACTTCGATCTCAAGAAACTGTGTTTCTATACCAGAATCTATGACCAAGGAAAGAAAAGCATTTTCTCTGTCTATCTCTCAGAGGTCTATGATATCGATGAGAAGCAGGTGCTTGTAGGCTATGGAGCAGAAGACCTGCTGAAGAAAACCGTCCACTACTTCCTTACCAAGGGAGGAAGTAAGACGATGCTCATCCCTAAGTTCTCGTGGTGGTATTACAAATCGATAGCCGACGAAGTGGATGGCACCACGCTTCAATATCCCGTGTATGAAGAGGGCGATACCTATCGCTATGATTTTGATGGGTTGAAGAAGATGGTGGACGAACTACGCCCCAAGATCCTCCTGGTGGCATCGCCTAACAACCCCACAGGCAACGGACTCACGGCAGATGAGATGGAGATGCTTGCAGAGACAATACCAGCAGAAACTATCCTTTTGGTGGATGAGGCTTATGCCTCTTTCGTGTCGAGCGATGCAGCATATATCAAGGGATTGGTGGAGCGCCATCCCAATATCGTCATCTGCCGCACACTCTCTAAGTTCTATGGTCTCCCCGGTCTGCGTATGGGCTTCGGCTTCATAGGCAAGGGTGAAGAGATGGAGCGTTTTGCACGTTATGCCAACATGTATCTCGGTTACGACCGACTCAGCGAGGAGGTGGCAATAGCTGCACTCAAGAGCGATGCCCACTATAGAGAGATTGCTGCTGTGATGCAGCGCGCAAGAGAGATGTACACCAAGGAAGTAGGTGTGTTGCCTGGTTTCAAAGTCTATCGCTCTGTGGCCAACTTCATCCTTATCAAATATCCCATCGAACTGAAGGAGGCGCTTCAGGAGGCCTTTGCCGGAGAGAACTACAAGGTGAAGTTTATGAACGAACCAGATATCAACACCCATATGCGTATCACCCTCGGCAGAGAGGAGCAGAACAGAAAGGTGTGTGATGTCATCCTTAAGGTTGCAGCCCGATGATCGCCGTTATTCTTGCTGCTGGGATGGCGCAGCGTCTGCGCCCACTGACCGACAACTGTCCAAAGTGTCTGCTGAAGGTGGGTGAGCGTACGCTGCTCCAACGCACTGTTGATGCAGTGGTGGCAGCAGGCATCAGTGAGGTGGTGCTGGTAACAGGTTATAGGAAGGAGATGATCACCCAGTTCTTAGAGGAGACCTATCCCACGGGCATCACCTTCCACTTCATCAACAACGACGACTATCAGCACACCAACAACATCTATTCGTTGTGGCTTACCCGTCCCTATACGGAAGGTAAGGAGATGCTGCTGCTCGACAGCGACATCCTCTTCGACCCTGCTATCCTTCCCGCAGTGCTCCAGACCAATGGCAATGCCCTGGCGATGAACCGTCATGAGTTGGGCGAGGAGGAAATCAAGGTGATTGCCGATGCACAGGGGATGGTGGTGGAGTTGAGCAAGACTTGTTCTATTGCTGATGCGATAGGAGAGAGCGTGGGGATAGAGAAGATGACCGCTGACTACACTGCGGCACTCTTCAAGGAGCTGGAGGTGATGATGGAGCAAGAAAAGCTCGTCAATGTCTTCTATGAGCGCGCCTTCGAGCGACTCATCCCCCAGGGACATTGCTTCCGTTATGTAGATACCACAGCGCTCTTCTCCATCGAACTCGACACAGTAGAGGATTTTCATCAAGCCAACAATCTCGTTCCTGCATCACTGCTCTGAGCAGGAAGGACTATCCATTTCTTTTTCAGCAACCCATGGCCAACTACGATATCGAACAACTTCATCACCGCATACTTAATGTCCTGTCGGCTGTCGATGCTACCTGTGAACAGCATGGACTCACCTATTATATCTGGGCAGGCACGATGCTCGGAGCCGTGAGACATAAGGGGTTTATCCCATGGGATGATGATATCGACATTGCCATGCCCCGTCCCGACTATGAGAAGCTGATAGCCCATGCCAGGGAGTGGCTGCCAGAAGAGATGGAGTTTGTGTGCAGCGAGACCGACGAACGTTATCCCCTGCCTTTCGGAAAGATTCAGGATGCCACAACAACACTCATCGAACGTTTTCATCTGTGGTATCTCGGAGGTATCTATATCGATGTGTTCCCTGTTGACGGTGTGCCAGAGAAGAAGCTGTGCCGCCGTTGGCATTTCGCCCGTTACGAATACTACAAGCGCGTGCTCTACCTGTTGCACCGTGACCCCTATAAGCATGGTCATGGCGTGTCGTCGTGGCTCCCTCTGCTCTGCAGGAAGCTCTATACGATGAAGGAGGTGCAGGAGAAGATTCGCCGACTGCTCTGCCGCTACGACTATAGAGAGAGTAGGCTCGTGGCTGACTATGACGATGGACTGAAGGGAGTGATGGAGAAAGAGGTGCTTGGAACACCTACACCTATCGCCTTCGAAGACAGAGAGGTGAAAGGCGTGGCACAGTACGACCGTTATCTCAGCAATAAATATGGAGATTATATGACTTTGCCCAAGGAGACAAAACGACGTCAGCACAATTTCCATTACCTTCATCTTGACCAACCCTATCGTTCATACAAAAAATAAGAAAAAGAGTTAGGATAGGGCACGATTCTGTAAGCCCGACCTTACAAAAGTGTAAGGTGAACAATTGTTTTTGGTTATTGAATACTAAAAATGGAGACTCGACCACTTATTTTGATGAACAAAAATTTTTCATACGATGAATTTTTGCTAACTTTGCAGCAGTCATAGAGGGAGTGTGTCTCATGAAATGAGAGGATAACCAAGCACACACCCGATAGAGAATGCAAGATAAGAAAATTGTTTAATTACTTTAATACTTTATTGAAATGGCAAAATTTGATCAGTCAGTTTTGGAGAAGTACGGTATTACCGGTACTACTGAGGTGATTTACAATCCCTCCTATGAATTGTTGTTTGAAGAGGAGACCAAGGAAAGTCTGACAGGCTTTGACAAGGGTCAGAACACCGAGCTGGGTGCCGTGAACGTGATGACAGGTATCTATACAGGTCGTTCACCTAAGGATAAGTTTATCGTAGATGACGAGAACTCTCACGATACCGTATGGTGGACTTCTGATGAATATAAGAACGATAACAAGCCTGTAACCAAGGAGACCTGGGCTGCCGTTAAGGAGATTGCTAAGAAGGAACTCTCTGGTAAGAAGCTTTATGTTGTTGATGGCTTCTGCGGTGCTAACAAAGACACCCGTATGGCTGTGCGCTTCATCATGGAGGTGGCATGGCAGGCTCACTTCGTGAAGAACATGTTCATCCGTCCTACAGAGGAGGAACTTGCTAACTTTGAGCCCGACTTCATCGTTTACAACGCTTCAAAGGCTAAGGTGGATAACTACAAGGAGCTCGGTCTGAACTCAGAGACCGCTGTGGTATTCAACGTTACCAGCCGTGAGCAGGTGATCATCAACACCTGGTATGGTGGTGAGATGAAGAAGGGTATGTTCTCTATGATGAACTACTATCTGCCTCTCCAGGGTATCGCTTCTATGCACTGCTCTGCCAACTGCGATATGAATGGTGAGAACACCGCTATCTTCTTCGGTCTCTCTGGTACTGGTAAGACTACGCTCTCTACCGATCCTAAGCGTCGCCTCATCGGTGATGATGAGCACGGATGGGATGACAACGGTGTGTTCAACTTCGAGGGTGGCTGCTATGCTAAGGTAATCGGCCTCTCTAAGGAGCACGAGCCCGACATCTACGGTGCAATCAAGCGCAACGCTCTTCTCGAGAACGTGACAGTGGCTGAGGATGGTACAATCGACTTCAACGATAAGTCGGTGACCGAGAACACTCGCGTGTCTTATCCTATCAACCACATCAACAACATCCAGCCCGGTTCTTCAGCTCCTGCTGCTAAGAACGTTATCTTCCTGTCGGCTGATGCCTTCGGTGTGCTGCCTCCCGTTTCTATCCTGACACCTGCCCAGACACAGTATTACTTCCTCTCTGGATTTACTGCTAAGTTGGCTGGTACAGAGCGTGGTATCACCGAACCTACTCCTACTTTCTCTGCTTGCTTCGGTCAGGCCTTCCTCGAGCTGCATCCTACCAAGTATGCTGCTGAGCTCGTGAAGAAGATGGAGAAGAGCGGTGCTAAGGCTTATCTCGTGAACACTGGTTGGAATGGTACCGGCAAGCGTATCTCTATCCCTGATACACGTGGTATCATCGATGCTATCCTTGATGGTTCTATCCTCAAGGCTGAGACCAAGAAGATTCCTCTGTTCGACTTTGAGGTGCCCACCTCTCTGCCCAACGTTAATCCTGCTATCCTCGACCCACGCGACACCTACGAGTGCGCTTGCCAGTGGGAGGAGAAGGCTAAGGATCTCGCTGCCCGCTTCATCAAGAACTTCGTGAAGTACACTGGCAACGAGGCAGGAAAGGCGCTGGTAGCTGCCGGTCCTCGGCTCTAATCAGACATTCTGCTTGCTCCAAGCCATGCGACAACCATTGCTTGGAGATGCTATAACCCATCGGGGTGCGTCAGATGACTGGCGCACCCCGATGTTTTGTACCAAAAACAGATTATAGGAAAAGATGGTCGGCCGTAATCTGTTTATTCACCTTACGCGCATACATATTATTATATAGGCCGTGAGGGGTGATATAGGCCACCTGTAGGGATTTGGTTGTTTTCTCTACATCCTTGAAGAGGCGGAGGCGGTCTTGTACATGTTTGTCGTAGGCTTTGTCAATCTCATACTCCCCATCGGAGTACTTCATCTCACATACAGTGATTGTCTTGTCGGCACGGTCGATGAGCAGATCTATCTGTCCACCGGTTTTTATGCTGTCATCTCCGTTTGGCTTTGCAGTCTTTGGCGGACGATAGGTCCAGGAGCACGGTTTGTTGATGGTTCCACTGATGCCTAAACCCTCAGTAATTTGGTCGATATGATGCAGGCAAACCATTTCGAAGGCATAGCCACTCCACGCATGATAAGCAGCAGTGCCAATCATTTTCATCCAATAATCTTTGATGAAGGTGCCTTTCCCATGGATAAAATGAAGATGGAAGAGAGAAAA
>JAHAZN010000009.1 GCA_018385335.1 Prevotella sp. | reverse complement strand
AATTATTCGTATTTTTGCATCGTCATTCCCTCATAAAAATGTGGTGATAGAGCAATTATTCCCTCATAAAAGTGTAGCGATAGAGCAATTATTCCCTCATAAAAGTGTAGAAGATGAAGAGAATTATCTATGATGAACTAAAAAAATGGAAACATTCGAAGTCTCGCAAGCCTCTGATGATGTATGGTGCACGACAAGTTGGCAAGACCTATATCCTCAAGGAATTTGGCGAACAGGAATACGACAGCCTTGTGTATGTCAACTGCTATAAGAATGACCTTGTCAGAACCCTGTTCAGCGGCAATGCTGACATTGATAGGATTTTGGTGGGGTTATCCTCAATATCACATAAAACTATCATTCCGGGGAAAACTCTCGTCTTCCTCGATGAGATACAGGAGGTACCACCCATCATCTCCACACTGAAATACTTCTATGAGAACAGACCAGACATTCATGTCATTGTGGCCGGTTCACTGCTTGGCCTAATGAATATGCAAGGGGAGTCATTCCCAGTTGGAAATGTGGATATCATGCACCTCTACCCAATGTCTTTCGAGGAATTTCTCGATGCCATGGGCGAAGGACAACTCGTCAATCTCCTCCATTCCAATGACCATCAGCTCACTGACGTGTTTGCATCAAAGTTTATCGACCTTCTGCGTCAATACTACTTTACAGGCGGTATGCCTGAGGCTGTGAAGACATATTGCGACACAAAAGACCTTATTGCCGTACGCACCATACAGAAGAATATCCTTGCTGCATACGAGGCTGACATTGCAAAGCATACAGCCTCGGAGACCCAGAGGGTGAGGATGGTGTGGCAGTCGGTACCAGAACAGTTGGCCCGTGAGAACAAAAAGTTCATCTACGGAGCGGTGAGAAAGGGAGCACGTGCCAAAGACTTCGAGATAGCCATACAATGGCTTGTTGATGCAGGACTTGTATATAAGGTCAATCGCGTGCGCGACCTGAAAGTGCCATTGCGCTTCTATTCTGACTCAAATGCTTTCAAACTGTACCTGCTTGACATAGGATTGTTGGGAGCTATGACCGATGCTCCCGCAAAGAGTATTCTCATCGGTGACAGTATCTTCATCGAGTATAAAGGGGCTTTCACCGAAAACTATGTGTTGCAGCAAATAATAGCTATTCCCGATCGTCCAACTTATTATTACAGTAAGGACAATTCCACACAGGAACTGGACTTCGTTGTACAGAAGGGTACTACCGTGTATCCTATAGAAGTAAAGGCTGAGGAGAACGTTAAGTCAAAATCGCTCGCATCATGTATCACCCACGATTTCAAAGATTACTGCCTGCATGGTATCCGCTTCTCAATGAAGGGATATAAAGAACAAGACTGGATGACAAATATTCCCCTATATGCAGTGAGGGCGTTTTTTGCATAGGCCTACACTAACGTATTCGCGGGCCTACGCTTATCTATAACGTTTTGAGGGTATTTTCATGGGTAAAAAAAGAAGACTATTTTAGGAGTTTTGGTCCTAAAAAACATAGCCCCGAGTTGAGTGCTCAGGGCTATGTTTTGATGTATTCTCTTTAGTCGCAGTGAGACACTGCAACTACTATCTTTCCTTATTTATTGCAGCGGGACACTACAACTCTTCTGTGTGCTTTATCCCTTGAGGAAGCGGTCAACCTCAGTAGCGGTCTTCTTGCCGGCAGCCAAGGCACGCACTACCAAACTTGCACCTGAAGCGGCATCGCCCGTAACGAAGACATTGGGTGCAAACGAGGGATGGTCGGGCTTGAGGAAGCCCATGGCAAGGAGCACCATCTCAGCCTTGATGATCTCCGGCTTGCCTTTCTCCACCATCAGCGGACGACCACCGTCTGGGTTGGGTTGCCAGTCAATCTCCTGCACCTTGACACCGGTGAGTTTGCCATCTTTGCCAAGGAACTCAAGCGTGTTGATGTTCCATCGGCGTGTGCATCCCTCCTCATGACTTGAGGTGGTCTTGAGCGTGCGAGGCCAGTTGGGCCAAGGGTTCTTGGGGTCCACATTACCTTCCACAGGCTTAGGCATAATCTCTATCTGTGTCACGCTGCGACAACCTTGCCGATGAGCCGTACCGATACAGTCGCTTCCTGTGTCGCCTCCACCAATGACAAGGACGTCCTTGCCCTTAGCGTTGACCAGCTCGTCGCGCTTGAATTCGATGCCATCGAGCACCCTGTTCTGCTGTGAGAGCATCTCAAGGGCGAGATAAACGCCTTTGAGGTCGCGCCCGGGGATGTTGAGGTCGCGTGCCGTGGGAGTACCTGTGGCGATGATATAGGCATCGAAGCCCTCGGGGAGCGCCTGCTCGTCGATGGTCTCCTTGAATCGGAAGATGATACCTTCCTTGACGAGCACGTTGATACGTCGGTCGATGATGGCCTTGTTAAGTTTGAAGTTGGGAATGCCATAGCGGAGGAGTCCGCCGGGAGCCTCATTCTTGTCGAAGACAGTCACCTCATAACCTTTGAGGTTAAGGTCGTTGGCAGCTGCCAGTCCTGCTGGTCCTGCACCGATGACAGCCACCTTCTTACCATTGCGTTGCGGCTGAGCCACGCGAACGAAGTTCTCCTGAAAAGCCATCTCGGTGATGGCTGCCTCATCCTCTCTGTTGGTGGTAGGCTCATGGGTAGTGAGGTTGAGCACACAGGCCTTCTCGCAGAGAGCGGGACAGATGCGTCCCGTAAACTCAGGGAAGGGGTTGGTAGCGTTGAGCAAGCGGTAAGCCAGTTCATAGTCGCCACGGTAGAGTGCATCGTTCCACTCAGGTGGTTTGTTACCCAAGGGACAAGCCCAGTGGCAGAATGGCACACCACAGTCCATACAGCGACTGGCCTGTGTACGGCGGTCTTTAGAGTTGAGTGTCTGTTCCACTTCACCGAAATCATGGATACGGTCGTGGATTGGTCTATATCCCGCCTCTTGGCGGTGGATTGTCAGGAATGCTTTAGGATCTCCCATAATTGTCTTTATTGAAATAATTTTTTTAATAGTCTCTCTGCATATCAGCAATCTTCTGCTGCAGTTTCTTCACCTGTTCCTCCTGCAGTACACGTTTGTATTCGATAGGTACTACCTGGATAAACTCTTCTACGTAGTGGTTCCAGTCGTCGAGCATAGTGAGGGCGAGCTTGGAGCCAGTATAGAGATAATGCTGGCGGATGAGTTCATGGAGCTCTTTGCGATAGTTGCTGTCCTCCACAAGGTTGATCTCCACCATATCCATATTACAGAAATAGTCGAAGTTATGATGCTTGTCCCAGACATAGGCCACACCACCCGACATACCTGCAGCGAAGTTACGTCCTGTCTCACCGAGCACTACGACGCGTCCGCCTGTCATATACTCACAGCAGTGGTCACCGGCACCCTCTATCACTGCGATGGCACCCGAGTTGCGCACGCCAAAGCGCTCGCCCACCTTACCATTGATATAGAGTTCACCTGAGGTGGCACCATAAAGACCGGTGTTGCCCGCGATGATATTGTCTTCAGCAGAGAAGTTGCTGCGTGTAGGCGGCAGGATAGCGATACGTCCGCCACTCAGACCCTTACCGAAATAGTCGTTGGCCTCACCTTCGAGCTTGAAGCTCACACCTTTCATGAGGAAGGCACCAAAACTCTGTCCTGCAGAACCCTTGAACTTGATATTGATGGTATCTGTGGGCAGGCCCTCACCACCGTAGCGGGTGGCTATCGTACCACTGAGCATTGTACCCACGGCACGGTCGGTGTTCTTGATGGCATAGTCGAGGTTCACCTCATCCTGATGCTCCAGCGCACGCTCAGCTGCTCTGATAATCTGTCTGTCGAGCACCTCGTCGAGGGTATCGGTGAGAGGCGACTTAATCTGTGCATCATGATGGAGCATACATACGTTAGATTCCTTAAAGAGCAGACGACTGAAGTCGAGGGTCTTAAACTTAGGTTCGCTGAGGTTCACCGTGCGCTCTCTGTTGATGAGTTCTGTATGACCCACAATATCCTCGAGTTTGGTGAATCCCATCTCAGCAAGATATTCCCTCACCTCACGGGCGAGGAAGGTGAAATAGTTGACGAGATACTCATAGTGCCCGATAAAATGCTTACGCAGTTCGGGGTTCTGTGTGGTGACACCGAGCGGACAGGTATTGAGGTTGCACTTACGCATCATCACACATCCGAGGACGATGAGACAGGCTGTACCGAAGGCATACTCTTCGGCGCCGAGGAGCGCCATGAGTACCACGTCGCGTCCCGTCTTCAACTGTCCATCTACCTGAAGACGCACCTGACTGCGCAGTCCGTTCTTCACCAGTGTCTGCTGTGTCTCACTCAGACCTATCTCAGGCGAGATACCTGCGAAACGCATGCTTGAGGCAGGACTGGCACCTGTACCACCCTCGGCACCAGAGATAATGATGAGGTCGGCCTTGGCCTTAGCTACACCTGCAGCAATAGTACCTACACCACTCTCGGCAACGAGCTTCACGCTCACAGCGGCACGAGGGTTGACATTCTTCAAGTCGAAGATGAGCTGTGCCAGGTCTTCGATAGAATAGATGTCGTGATGTGGTGGAGGAGAAATAAGACTGATACCTGGGATAGAGTGACGTGTCTTGGCGATAATCTCATTCACCTTGAATCCGGGCAACTGTCCTCCCTCACCGGGCTTAGCTCCCTGCGCCACTTTGATCTGTAGCTCCTCGGCATTCACAAGATATTCGGTAGTAACACCGAAACGTCCTGAAGCTATCTGCTTCGTCTTGGAAGAGAGAGAGATGCCATCAATCTCGCTGTGGAAACGATTGCTGTCTTCTCCACCCTCACCGGTGTTGGAGCGTGCTCCGAGTTTATTCATAGCAAGGCAGATAGCCTCGTGAGCTTCCTTGGAGAGGGCACCGAAACTCATGGCTCCAGCCACGAAATGCTTAACAATCTCCTCTACTGGCTCAACCTTGTCGATGCTGATAGGATTGCGGCGGAAGCCGAAGAAGTCGCGGATGAAGATGGGCGACTCTTTCTCATCGACCAACCTGCTGAACTCTTTAAACTTCTCATAGTTGCCTGTGCGTGTGGCCAGCTGCAGTGTGGCAATAGTCTCTGGGTTCCAGGCATGCTTGATGCCATCCTTACGGTAGCTGAACTGTCCGAGGTTGGGCAGGAAGTCGGCAGGTGCCTCGTCTGAATATGCTTTGTCGTGAAGACGGATAGCATCGCGTGCGATGGTCTCGAGTCCGATACCACCGATAGTGCTTGAGGTGGTGCCGAAATAACTGCGCAACAGACTGTCGGAGAGACCGATGCTCTCGAAGATTTTAGCTCCGCGATAAGAGCGGATGGTAGAGATACCCATCTTAGCCATAATCTTAAACAGTCCTTTCTTCACTGCCTTGATATAGTTGGCCTCAGCCGTAGCATAGTCTTCCTGTATCTTATGGCGTTTCACGAGGTCATCGAGGATAGCAAAGGTCATGTAGGGACAGAGGGCGGAAGCACCATAGCCGAGGAGGAGTGCGGCGTGCATCGTCTCACGTATCTCACCACTCTCTACGATAAGTGCTGTCTGCACACGTTTCCCTACAGAGATGAGGTAATGGTGTACGGCGCTCACAGCGAGCAGTGAGGGGATAGCCACATGCTGCTCATCGACATCGCGGTCGGAGAGAATGATGTAGTTGTAGCCTTCATCGACACTGCGTTCGGCATCCTTACAGAGTTGATCGAGCGCATCGCGCAGCCCTTCCTCGCCCTTACTTCCTAAGAAGAGGATGGGAAGCTTGACAGTGTTGAAGCCCTTATAGCGGATATTACATAGGATATCCAACTGGGTATTGTTGAGGATGGGATGCGGCAGGCGCACCATCTTACAGTTGGTCTCATCGGGAGAGAGGATACCCGTACCCACACGACCGATATACTCGGTGAGCGACATCACCAGTTCCTCGCGGATAGAGTCGATGGCAGGGTTGGTGACCTGGGCAAACTGCTGACGGAAATAGTTGAAGAACACCTGTGGTTTCTCGCTCAGCACTGCCAAGGGAGTGTCGTTACCCATGGCTGCTGTGGGCTCCTGGGCTTTGGTGGACATGGGAACAATAGTGCCATCAACATCCTCTTCGCCATAGCCAAACATTATCTCGCGGCGCAGCAGGTTATCTACGGCATTCTCTACCTTACGACCGCTCTTGAGTTTCTCCAACTGGATGCGGTTGGTAGAGAGCCACTGACGGTAGGGATGGGCGGCAGCCAACTGTTCCTTAATCTCTCCATCATAATAGATTTTGCCTTCCTGTGTGTCGATAAGCAGAATCTTTCCTGGCTGCAGACGTCCCTTCTCAGCAATCTCCGTGGGATCGAAGTCCATCACGCCCACCTCGCTGGCTACCACCATCATATCGTTCTTGGTGATAGTATAACGGGCAGGGCGCAGTCCGTTGCGGTCGAGCATACCTCCGGCAAAACGGCCGTCGCTGGAGAGCAGGGCTGCAGGACCATCCCATGGCTCCATGAGGATGGAGTGATACTCATAGAATGCTTTGAGATCCTCGGAGATGGGGTTCTTGTCGTTAAAACTCTCTGGCACCATGACACTCATGGCATGGGGCAGGGAGAGTCCACTCATAACGAAGAACTCGAAGACATTATCGAGCGATGCTGAATCGCTCATGCCTGGCTGTACGATGGGTGAAATCTGACGGATATCGCCCAGTGCCTCACTGTTGAGCACACTTTCGCGTGCCTGCATCCATCCACGGTTACCGCGAATGGTGTTGATCTCTCCGTTGTGACAGAGCAGACGGAAGGGCTGTGCCAGACTCCATGTAGGGAATGTGTTGGTTGAGAATCGACTGTGGACCAAAGCCAGTCCACTGGTGAAATAGTTGTTGGTCAAGTCGGGGAAATACTGGCGGAGCTGCAGACTGGAGAGCATGCCCTTGTAGATGATATTGCGGCTGGAGAGCGAACAGATATAGAAATCCTTGTCGTCGATACGCTTCTCTATTTTCTTTCTTATTATATATAGGGTGCGCTCAAAGGTGGGCACCTTATCATCGGTCACGCCTGTGACAAACAGTTGCTTGATGGCGGGCTCATTGTCGAGGGCTCCCTTACCTAAACAGCCTGAATTGGTGGGTACATTACGCAGGTGCATCAGCGAGAGACCTTCACGCTCTATCTCCTCAATCATGATGCTCAGGATGGCGCTCTGCTTCTTCTCGTCCTTGGGCAGAAAGACCAGTCCTGTACCATATTTGCCCTTCTCTGGCACGGGGATACCCTGAAGAAGAATAAACTCATGGGGAATCTGTAACAAGATACCTGCACCGTCGCCCGTCTTATTGTCGGCACCTTCGGCACCGCGATGACGCATGTTCTCAAGCACCTTGAGCGCATTGTCCACCAGTTCGTGGCTTTTGTTACCGTGAATGTTTACCACCATACCGACACCACAAGCATCGTGTTCGTAGTCGGCATTGTACAATCCATTTGCCATATTTAGTTGCATTAAGTTTGAATATCCTGTAATTTGCTTACAATATGACTGCAAAATTAGTGATTTAATATCAAAGTGAGAATAGCACACCTCCCCATTCTATCTACTTTTTTCATCAAAATATCAATCTGTAATATAAATCTCGACGAATGCTTACAGTATGCTAATAAATCTTCCTGTTTTTGTTTTAAAACGAAATCATCGTTTAAAATTAGTGATGAGCATTATAAACGGTCAATGTAAATGGCGACCGACTCATCGATAGCTATACATTAGCTATATATAGATGTGAAATGCAAGAAAACGCCGTTTTTTTTGTTTATTAAGAATACAATTACTAACTTTACACGCTCAATTGATAACAAGATATGGAAGAGAAACACTTTAAAAGAACCACCGTGACAGCGGCACTGCCCTATGCCAACGGTGGTGTTCACATCGGACACTTGGCCGGAGTGTATGTTCCGGCTGACATTTATGTACGCTACCTCAGACTGAAGAAACAGGAGGTGGTATTTATCGGAGGCAGCGACGAGCACGGCGTGCCCATCACCATAAGAGCAAAGAAGGAAGGTATCACACCTCAGGACGTGGTGGATAGGTATCACGAGATGATCAAGAAGTCGTTTGAGGATTTCGGCATCTCCTTTGATATCTACAGCCGCACAACGAGCAAGGTGCACCACAAGTTTGCTGCCGACTTCTTCAAGAAACTCTATGACGAAGGGAAGCTGATGGAGAAAACAAGTCAGCAACTCTATGACGAAGAGGCTAAACAGTTTCTCGCTGACCGCTATGTGATGGGTACCTGCCCTCACTGCGGCAACCCTGATGCTTACGGTGACCAGTGTGAGAAATGCGGACGTGACCTCTCTCCCACCGAACTGCTCAACCCTCGCTCTACTATCAGCGGGTCACAGCCGGTAATGAAGGAGACTAAAAACTGGTATCTTCCACTCAACGAATACCAGCAGTGGCTGGAGAAATGGATACTCAAAGACCATCCCGAATGGCGTCCCAATGTCTATGGACAGTGCAAGAGCTGGCTTGACATGGAACTTCAGCCAAGGGCTATGACGAGAGATCTGGACTGGGGTATCCCTGTGCCCGTAGAAGGGGCTGATGGCAAGGTGCTCTATGTGTGGTTTGATGCTCCTATAGGTTATGTTTCCAACACCAAAGAGCTCTGCGATGCACAACCGGAGAAATGGGGCTCATGGGAGAAATGGTGGCAGGATGAAGAGACGAGACTCGTACATTTCATCGGTAAAGACAATATCGTCTTCCACTGCATCGTCTTCCCCACCATGCTCAAGGCTCATGGCAGCTATATCCTGCCCGACAACGTGCCTGCCAACGAGTTCCTCAACCTGGAGAACGATAAGATCTCAACCTCACGCAACTGGGCTGTGTGGCTCCATGAATATCTCAAGGATATGCCTGGCAAACAGGATGTGCTGAGGTATGTGCTCACTGCCAACGCTCCTGAGACAAAGGACAACAACTTCACATGGAAGGATTTTCAGGACCGTAACAACAACGAACTGGTGGCTGTCTATGGCAACTTCGTCAACAGGGCTCTGCAGCTCACAAAGAAATACTGGGATGGGAAGGTGCCTGCCTGCGGCGTGATGACTGATGAGGATAAGGCTACGCTCGACGAGTTTAAGGATGTGAAGATGAGGGTGGAGCAGTTGCTCGACAAGTTTAGGTTCAGAGAGGCCCAGAAAGAGGCAATGATGCTGGCACGTATAGGTAACAAGTATATCGCTGACAGCGAGCCATGGAAAGTGTGGAAGACCGACCCACAGCGTGTGGAGACCATCCTCAACATCGCCCTGCAACTCGTGGCTAACCTCGCTATCGCCTTCGAACCTTTCCTGCCCTTCAGCAGCAAGAAACTGTGTAAGATGCTCAACATCGACCACTTCGAATGGGAACAGCTCGGAAGTACCGACCTGCTCAAGGCTGGACACCAGCTGGCAGAGCCCGAACTGCTCTTCGAGAAGATAGAAGACGACACCATACAAGCACAGCTCGACAAACTGGAAGCGACAAAGAAGGCTAACGAGGCGGCTGCCTATAAGGCTGAACCAGTGAAGAAGACGGTGAGCTTCGAGGATTTCGAGAAACTCGACATCCGCGTAGGATGGGTGAAAGACTGCCAGAAAGTGAAGAAATCGAAGAAACTGCTGCAGTTTACCATCGACGACGGAAGCGGTAACGACCGCACTATCCTCAGCGGCATAGCTGCATTCTACGAACCTGAACAGCTCATCGGAAAGAGGGTGCTCTTCGTGGCTAACTTCGAACCGCGCAAGATGATGGGCATAGAGAGTCAAGGAATGATTCTCTCTGCTGTCGATTTCGATGGCTCACTGAGCGTCACCACCACACTGAAGGAGGTGAAGCCAGGCAGTCAGGTAGGATAATAGGCGTGAATACATGGAGTCGCTGAAGGAGAAAACTGCCAAAGGGTTGTTTTGGGGAGGAATGAGCGTGGGAATGCAACAGCTCCTCGGACTGCTCTTCGGAATCATCTTTGGCCGACTGCTCTCACCCTCTGAATACGGAATGGTGGCGATGATCAGTGTGTTCTCCTTAGTGGCAAACGAGCTACAGAACAGCGGATTCAAATCGGCATTGGTCAACATCAAACAACCAGAACACAGGCACTACAATGCCGTGTTCTGGTTTAATATTTTCATGGGACTGCTCCTCTATCTGCTGCTCTTTGCCTGTGCTCCTTTGATAGCCGACTTCTACCACGAACCTCAACTCATTCCGCTCTGCCGCTATGCCTTCCTGGGCTTTGTCTTCTCGGGCTGGGGCACAGCGCAACAGGCTTATCTCTTCAAGAACCTGCGCGCCAAGCAACAGGCGAAGGCGTCGCTCACAGCTACCGTCATCTCAAGCACCATAGGCGTGGTGATGGCGTGGCAGGGATGCTCCTACTGGGCGCTGGCAACACAGACCAACCTCTTTATCCTTATCAACACCCTGCTCTCATGGCACTACTCACCATGGCGCCCCGGACGCCCCGCCGACTTCACGCCCATCCGCGATATGATAGGCTATAGCTATAAACTGGTGGTATCTACTGTGCTGAATGCCCTGAACACCAACATCCTCAATATCCTGCTCGGAAAATTTTATGGAGGCAGGGCGGCAGGCAGCTACAACCAGGCTTACCAATGGCACACCAAGGCTTACTATGTCTTGCAGGGCATGGTGCAGCAGGTCTCTCAACCGGTGATGGTGGGTGTGGGGGATGATGCCGAGCGACGACTGCGCGTCCTGCGCAAACTCATCCGTTTCACTGCCTTCTTCTCGTTTCCTCTGCTCCTGGGCTTTGCCATCGTCTCAGAAGAGTTTATCCTCATCACCATCAAAGAGCAATGGATAGAGAGTGCTTATCTGCTGCGTATCCTCTGCGTGAGCGGTGCGTTTATGCCCTTGGTGACGGTCATCAGCAACACGCTACTCAGCAGGGGGAGAAGTGATCTCTATCTCTACTGCAATGCGGCGATGGCAGGGGTGCAGATAGTGATGATGGTGATGCTCTATCCTTTTGGCATCAGGACCATGGTGCTGGCCTACTGTGTGATCTCCATCGCCTATACCTTTGTATGGCAACTGCTGTCGCAACATATCGTGGGCTATAAGCTATGGCTCTTTCTAAAGGATATCATGCCCTTCTTCCTGGCAGCGGCAGCTACAATGCTGTTGACACATGTGCTAACAGGACAGATAGTGGAGTACATATTTCCCATCAACTCAGGGCAGCTGCATCATCAGACAACAGTTCTCTCCTACCCTTATGCTGCGCTATGGGTGCTCCTCATCTCGCGTATGCTGCTGTCTGCATCGCTCTATTTCATCATTATGAAAGTATGTAGAGTGAAGATACTCGATGAGTGTATCAGCTATTTCCGCAGAAGAAAGGGCTAAGCATTGGGAGAAAAAATGGGAAAAGTTTTGGTCTTTTCATAGATTAGACTTATCTTTGCAGTCGCAAAAGAAACGTCTTTGATATGCTGAATGGCCACTCAGGAATGGTGGCACTGTTCAAAGAATGGTCTTTATCAACAAGAACTAAGGAGCCGCAATGGTGGAATTGGTAGACACGAGGGACTTAAAATCCCTTGGCCAGTGATGGCTGTGCGGGTTCGAGTCCCGCTCGCGGCACTTAGTAAAAATCTACAACCTTAATTCCGCAATACTTTGATTTAACTTTATTTATAAGTACCTGAGCAACAAAAAGTTCTTGCTTGTGGCAAGCGGCAAAGCCGAGCAGCTCAGGATTTTGCCATCCATGTTACCTTTTTACCGTGCGCCTTTCCTGTCTGTTACAGAAGGACATCTTCAGGAAGAATCAATATCAATAGGCTGCTTTACTTCAGAATAATCCCGAGTTGAAAGGGATTCGTATATCTATGAAAAGTCGTAAAGAGCAGGATTGGCTTCTCAATCTTCCTCTTTACGACTTCAAGTACGACTTATAATGTCATAGAGACCTCAACCG
>JAHAZN010000008.1 GCA_018385335.1 Prevotella sp. | reverse complement strand
TCACAGATTTATTGAATATCACTGCGCAGTTATTGAACGGTTATTGAACGAAACGGGGGTTTTTCGCTCATTTTTTGAACGGTTTTGAACGGAGGGTAGTTTGGCACACTTTTTGCAGCAACTTTTTCTCTGTAAATATTTTTGCCGAAAAATGGCAAAAAAGTGCCTTCGCGAAGGTGAAAAATCAGCTCCATTTTTGAGGCAAAAACGCTGCAAAAAGTATCTTTTTTCTTCTATTTCGCAGAAAAAAGTGGAGCAAAATAAAAGAGCAAAGTGTCAGGTTATTCTTGAATTTGTTGTCAATATGATATTGAGTAGTGAATGAAGTTGGTCCTCTCATAACGAAGAAAAATAGGACCTGCCGTTTCAAGGTAATTGTTTTCCCTCGACGGCAGGCCCCTCTATTTTTATCCGTAGCTTTTCAGACTTTTAGATACCCAGTTTCTTTCTGATATCCTTAGGGATGGCATTCTTGTTAACCATATAGTCCATGGTGTTGGCAGCAATGAAGGCCTTGGTCATATACCAGATACCTTTGTAGTCGCCCCATTCTCCCCATGAGTTCTTTACCATATAGTATTCTTTTCCGTTTTGGTCTTTCGCCACACCATAGATGAGCATACCGTGGTCGTCGGTGAGCTCCCAGTTATCGAAGCGCTCCTGACGCATCTCTTGAGTAGGAATAATCTCAGGAGCGGTGCATCCCAGTGAGTCGAAGAGTTCAGTCTTCTTGCTCTTCTCTAAGCGGAGCCAGCGTGCAGCATCGCTACCCTTCATGCTCTGAATCTTCTTTGTGTCGTAGGCATAGGCAGTACCTTTGCGGGTGAATCCCTCTTCGCTCACGTCGCCGCCCCAAGCAATGCAGTAGCCATTGTCGATGGCATTGTCGATGATGCGCATCATCTCGTCCATTGGTACGTTATAGGAGAGAGGGTTGCGCCAGTTGTCCTGCACTTCAACAGCAAACTTGGTGTAGAATGGATGATGAGTATAAGAGGTGATGGTTACATAGTCGTCGAAGTTGAGGCCGAGGCTGGCTGCAAACGACTGTGGAGTGTACTCCTTGCCTTCATACTTGAATTTCTCAGGGCATTTGCCGAGATAAGCATCGAGGATACCCTGCAGACCCACCTTCCACTGTGAGCTGATTTTCTTCTCAGTGCTCTTGGAGATGGCAGCCACATAAGGTTCCATCACACCGAAGAACTCGTTGAAGTTGTTGAGCGAATCGCCATAGAGTGAGCCAGGGAAAGGCATAGCATCCTCTGGGCAGATACCATAGTTCATGAGACAATAGAGAGGGTCGTAACATGAACCGCCCTGAGAGAACTGGCAGTCGCCGTGGAGGCGTACCACCTGAATGGCACGGTCCATATAAGTCTTGTTGGCAACAAAAGCCTCGCAGAGGTCATAGGTCTTGCCCGATTTCTTTAGTATCTCACTCTCAAAATAAGAGAGTGTGGAGTAGGCCCAGCATGTACCACTTCTGTTTTGATCTTTAATACTTGTGATCTTGTTCTCCTTAATAGTGGTAAACACTGGCTTGTTCTTGTTAACGGAGTCTTTTTTCTCCTCCGCATTTGCTCCCACGGCGATGAGTGCCATGAGTGATAATGCAAACAGTTTTTTCATTTCTTGTTAGTTTATTAGTGAATATTCTCTTTGTTCTTTGCCATATACTCCTCCAGTTCCTGTGGATGATAGGGGATGCGCTGTGTGCCGAGGAAACGGCAGCCGTCAGCGGTGATGAGCACATCGTCTTCTATGCGTATGCCACCAAAATCCTTATAGGTCTCTATCTTGTCGAAGTTGAGATATTCGGCGCAATGTCCCTTAGCCTTCCAGTCGTCGATAAGGTCGGGGATGAAGTAGATACCCGGTTCATCGGTCACGACAAACCCTTCTTCCAGACGTCGTCCCATACGCAGGCAGTTGGTGCCAAACTGTTCGAGGTTAGGACGGGTCTCCTCGTCAAATCCTACATACACCTGGTTGAAATTCTCCATGTCGTGCACGTCCATACCCATCATGTGTCCCAACCCATGAGGCAGGAACATTGCATGGGCACCGGCACGCACAGCCTCCTCGGTGTCGCCCTTCATCAGTCCGAGTTCCTTAAGTCTGTCGGTCATCATGCGACAGACGTCGAGATGCACATCAAAGTACTTAACACCGGGTTTCGCCACTTCTAACACATAGTCGTGACAGGCCTCCACGATGCTGTAAATCTCCATCTGTCGTTGTGTGAAATGTCCGTTGACAGGCATGGTACGCGTGTTGTCGGAACAATAGTCGTCTAGTTCACAGCCGGCATCACAGAGCACCAGTCGCCCATCCTCGAGCACTGCCGATGATGGCTGACCGTGCATGATTTCTCCATGCTGGCTGAAGATAGTGGCGAAGCTCACACCCTGTGCTAATGAGCGTGCTGTGCCGTCCACCTGTCCGGCGATGAGGCGCTCGGTAAGTCCGGGACGTACCATGCGCATAGCCTTGGTGTGCATGGCATATCCCACCTCACATGCCCTCTCAATGGCGGCTATCTCCTGAGGCTCTTTGGTGGAGCGCATCTTCACGATAGCCTTGATGAGTGTCATCGAAGCTTTCGCCCGCTGCTCAGAGGGATGGATATGTAGCAGATCCATCAGCTGAATCATCGTATCATGACGATAGGGAGGAAGGAAATGTATGGGGCGTCCCTCTTTCTGAGCCTTCTCGCAGAGCGTGGTCAGCTCTTTCATCGGAGCAGTGTGCGCTACGCCCACCTCCATGGCCAGGTCCTTCACACTCTTGACAGAGCCATACCATACAATGTCCTCAATGTCTATATCATCACCAAAGAGCATCTCGCTGTTGTTGTCGATGTCGATCACTCCCACAAGACCATCACGGTGCTGGCCGAAGAAATATAGGAATGAAGAGTCCTGTCTGAACGGCGCATAAGCATTGGCAGGATAATTCGCTGGCGACTCATTGTTGCCCATAAGCAGGATGATACCTCTATCAACAAGTCGCTTGAGTGCTTCGCGGCGTTTGCAGTAAGTTTTTGTATCAAACATAATTATGTTTTATTACGTTGAATAAGAAAAATAGTGATTAGTAATGCAAAGATAGAACATTTTTATAGAAAAGATATATCTTTGCATAAAATTTTAGATTTTTATGCAGATTGTCAGGAACATTGGACTTGTTCTGGAGGGTGGTGGTATGCGCGGTGTGTTCACCAGTGGCGTACTGGATGCTTTCATGAAGCATTCCCTCTATTTCGGTTATGTTGTAGCAGTATCAGCAGGAGCCTGTAACGGGATGTCGTATATCAGTCGTCAGCCCCGCAGAGCCCGATTCTCCAACATCGATATGCTTGTGAAATATGACTATCTTAATTTCTCCAACCTTATCACCAAAGGGAGCATCTTCGACCCTGTATTGCTCTACGACCGCTTCCCCAATGAGATTGTTCCTTACGACTATGATGCCTTTTTCAATTATCCTGGGCGTTTTGAGATGGTCACCACCAACTGTCTCACGGGTAGGGCAGAGTATCTCTCTCCAGAGAAGGACAACCGTCAGCAGGCGCTCGACATAGTGAGAGCAAGTAGCAGTCTTCCTTATGTCACCAAGATAGTGGATGTCGATGGTGTGCCGATGCTCGATGGAGGGATTGTTGATAGCATCCCCATACTTCATGCCCAGGAGATGGGGTATGAGCATAATGTGGTGATAGCCACGCGCAACAGAGGTTTCCGGAATACGGGGCGTGACAGGAAGATTCCCCGTTTTATCTACCGCAACTATCCCCGTCTGCGTGTGGCCCTTAGTCGTCGCATCGCTGTATATAACGAGCAGATGGCTTTGTTGGAGCAGATGGAGGATGATGGGCGTGTCACCTGCATCCGTCCCTTGCGCCCGATGGAGGTGGACCGCATAGAGAAGAATCCCGAAAAATTAGAGCGACTTTACGAAGAGGGCTTTATGTTGGGCGAAGAATATTGCAGGAAGATGAAGGGATAAAACACCAGTCTGTCAACCATACAAAAAATCGCAAGTATCTGCGTTGGCAAATGCGGTCGTATGGCAAAAAATAAGTAGAATTTACGGATAGCATTATTATAGAACTTCACCAATCAACAGGTTTGATTTGGTGCAGTTTTTTTTTATTGATAGATTTGGTTACTAATCGTGCTCTTATATCATAGAGAGTATAACAAACAATGCCGGTAGATGAGACGTTGGAACTCAATACTGATAATATTAACCCTATAAACAAATGTGATTATGAAACGAGTAAAGAACAATGAGGCCATAGAGGTCTTGGGTGTAACATTCAATGGAGTAAAGGAAATGATAGCGTATGCAAGGAAAAGGATGCCCAAAGAGGGTGTGTATGTCGGTGAAGACTCTCAAAGTTATCCTTGTTTTGACAGCTCAGATTCCGTGGGCGAGGACAGGTGTTATACCAATCTGGTCTTCGGAAAAAGTCAAAAAGAGATTGAGGAGAAGTTGGATCTCCTGAATCAGATACAATGGTATAGCAACTACAACAAACTCAATGCTGCACTTTATCCTATGGCCTACTGGGAAGGTGACAGTTTTCATGATGTGTTGCTGACAGAAGAAGAGGATCTTGACAAATAATCGTGAGAAAATAGTGAGAATGATGAGAGCAGATAAGTGTGTGACAATTGCTTTGGCATTGCTCCTCTCGGTGACGGGATCAAATGCCTTTGCAAAGGTAGTAGCGGACAAGGATTGGGTGGATGCTCTTGAACTGGATACCTTGGCGCTTACCGAAGATTTTATTGCAACCTTTGACTCGGCAGAGTATCAGGCGGCGATGGACAGTTGCATCCAAGAGCGTTATGTCATCGTCGAGGAGAACAAGAAGTATGGCATCTATGATAGTGAGCGGGAAGATTCTGTCATACCGATGGATATGGACTCCATCGTGTATATCTGCTTTTCCCGGAATGAAGAAGGGATGCCCTGCGGCTGTTTCTACTTTGAGAAGGGATTGAAATGCGGAAAGATCATTATCAATATGAATAATAACTCGAAGACAATAACTGTTGCCTATAATCCGAGACTCGTGGGAATGGAGGAAGATTATCCCACCATTGATCCGCTGATTGAGGAACTGAGCTATGAGGTGCTGTGCAAGTCAATGCTGGATATTGAGGGAACACAAGGCCAGGTGGCTGTCATCGATGCGATGACTGATGATGTGTTGGCTTGGGGAGCATTGGAGCAAAAGGACGGTGACTGTTATTATGCTCCTCTGCTGAAGAAGTTCTGCAGCATGGAAACATATATGCCATTTGCGGCTGCTGATTGCCTCGCCATGTCAAGAACATCTTTGGAGGATAGCGTAGACACGGGGCAGGGTGTTTTCATATTGAACGACAGTGTGCAGATGAGTGATCCTTACTGGCGAAAAGGTGGTTACGGCGTAGTGACATACCGACAGGCCCTACTCAACAATTTGTGGAGAGGAATGTTGGGTGCTGTGAAGACCATACCTAATGCTATGGATACATGGCTGTATATCACAGACCCTGCGAAAATCACCAATGCGAAGGAAATGGCTACGCTATTCAACAATATCTTCCATTTGGATTCTGTGGGCGTCGAAGCGTATAGGCGAAGTTATATCCGTGACATTGCCATTGGAATGTTTAAGGAGGGAGGCATACAACATAAGCATGCGCCCAAGAATGTGGAACTTGCAGGAGTGTATAATGTGGCTGATGACGAAAAGGAGCAGACCTTTTCCTTTGTTGGCTGCTTCCCGGCGGACAATCCGAGGTATGCTGTCAGTTTGATAGTGCACAGAAAACACCAGCTTCCTGCATTGACGGGAATGGTGGCAGACAAGGTGAACAAACTGATAGAGTGGCTATGCAAGAAATAGACAAGGATTTGGAGAGTTATAACATATTTGTAAACGATTGATTTTCTTTTCATAGAAAAATTGCAATAGCTGATAGAAAATGGTTACAGATGCCACTCTATTATCATAAAGGTATGAAAACAAACACAATTATTCTGTGTGAGTGATATTGATAACCAATAAATGTTTGAAACTATGGAAGAAGTAAAGGACAAGCAAGAGATGAAGAAAACTCAAGTGTTCAACGTGATTATCCTGGACCGTAGCGGTTCGATGGAAAGTATCCGTCAGGCTGCCGTGGAGGGTTTTAACGAGACCTTAGCAGGAATCAAGAAGGCTCAGGAGAAGTTTACCGAGACACAAGACCATTTCGTGTCGTTGGTAACATTCTGTAGCTGTGAGACGAAGCACGTGTTTGACAAAACGCCTGTGGCGGATGCCCATCCGCTGAAGATGGAGGATTTCCTGCCATGCTGCACCACACCGCTGTATGATGCCATGGGCATTACGCTCACCGCTATGCGTGGGGCTGTCAAGGAGATTGAGGACAGTGTGGTAGTCGTCACCATCATCACCGACGGCATGGAGAATGCCTCGCACGAGTACAATGGCAAGACCATCAAGGAACTTGTGGAACGTCTGCGTGGCGAGGGATGGACTTTTACCTATATGGGTGCCAACCAAGATTCCGTAGAGGTGGCAATGAAACTGTCTATCCGCAACTCGCGCAACTTTGCCTATAATGATGAGGGCACACGTGCCTCAATGGGTAAGGACACCAGTACGCGCATGAACTTCTTCTCACGTCTCTCGTGCATGAAGATGCAGGAGGCAGACGGATGCGCAGCTCCCATGTCGGCAGAGGAGCGGCACAACCTATATACCAGTATGGCAGACGAAGCTTTTGATGAGGAGGAAGGAAAATGAAGACTAAGATAACATCAATGAAAAGGGCTTTCATTCTGTTCTGGCATGGGTTGACCGCCCTCCTCGTTGGCATTGCCAACTGGTTCACGGTGATATTGGGCATGAGGGATGACTCCAAGTATGGCAAGATTCTCCGTCGAACGGTGGGCAGTTGTTTTGCGTTCCTGATGCTGTTGCTGGCCATAGCCGCCGGTTGGGATTTCTGTCGTACAGCCTGCTATAGATTGGCGTTGGACAAGCATTTTGATGACTCGTATTACGATACGCAGTACATCTCCCGCAATGTCACCTATTATACCTACTACGACGAGGATGGCTATCTGAAGACCTCTGACGGCAAGAAGACCATTAC
>JAHAZN010000001.1 GCA_018385335.1 Prevotella sp. | reverse complement strand
TAAACAACAGGAAAATCAATATCCACTCCTGCTTCTATCAGTTGGGTTGCCACCACTCTAATCACAGTTTCTGAATGATCAGACAGTGCTTGCTTAATCTCTTGAATGGCTTTGGAAACATGTCGGGGACACGTCATTCTTGACAAGTGGATAGTCATTCCCTCCTTGGGAAGACGCTCAAATATCTCCCTTGCATCATTGCGGGTATTCACGATGCACAACACTTTATCATGCCGTGACAGTCTCTCAGCTATTTCATCATACGTACTGCCAGTGTTGTCTATCTCCAAGCACACCCTTCTCAATTTTTTGTGAAGGTCATATTCCTTGGGTATTATTTCCGTTATATGGTCGATACCCTGAAATGCGGCTTTTGGGTTGCATCCCTCTATCAATCCGCTGAGCACCGGTTGGCTCGCAGTAGTAAACAACACAGATATGCCAAACATCCTTTGATAAGACTTCAAGGCATCTACTATAGGCTGAAGAAATTCCGTGGGCAGCGTTTGCACCTCATCGAGTATGATGACACTATTGGCTATGTTGTGCAACTTGCGGCAGTCAGACGGCTTGTTGCTGAACATCGATTCGAACAGCTGTACGTTTGTTGTCACCACAATAGGATAATCCCAGTTCTCTGTGGCGAGCTTCGCCTTGTGCTGCATTTCCTTGCTTTTTAGAGATTGGGGGGAAAAATTGCTATGATGTTCCAATACGACTTCCTCGCCGAATATCTGTTTCAGTATAGAAGCGGTCTGCACAATAATACTTGTATAAGGAATGGCGATGATGATCCTTTTCATCCCATTGTGTACAGCATGACGTAATGCCCAAACGAGAGAGGATAGAGTCTTACCGCCCCCAGTAGGAACTGTTAAGCTATAAAATCCTTTTTCTACATCAGACATGCTTACGCACCTTTCCTGCACTTGTCTTCTGATGGTATTAACCTCAGACATAGCACTTCCTCTCTGAAGGCTGTCAATATATGCCTCTAATAAGGGCAAAAGAGCTTCCAGCTTGATGTCATTCATACGCTTGCGGGCAGACGCTTCATCCATGAACAACTCTGTATCAAGATAATCGGCATCCACAAGACACGAGAACAACATCCTCGACAAATGATTCGCATTCGGTGTCATTCCCTTGCATCCTTTAATTGGGGAGAATGAGAAAGGTGGACGATTAAGTGGGATCTTCTCCACGCTTCTGTTTACGTCTGATGGTATGTCCTTCTTCAATGTTTCCTCGATATGACAATAGTCATGCAATCCCGAATGATGTGAAATGATCTGATTGCAAAGCAGACTTTCTGAGCCATTACCATAGATGCTTTTTGTAAGTAATCCTCCCACAAAAGCATGATAATGTTCTCCTGAGACTGTAAGCTCAGGGCGGAATCCGCTGTTCTTCATAATGTATTCCTGAAATGCCTTTCGTTCCTTTCCCTTGTCATGCAGGAGTCCAAGTACTCTTCCCCAACTTCCCATACCGAACTCATTAGCAAAACTTTCTGCCAGTTTTGCCACTCCTTCAAGATGGTCGTCATTGCTTTGGAAGACATAGTTCTCTCCAAAAGCACTCTTTTTGACGTGGGAGATGTATTTAGGAATCGATGAAAACTGTTCCATATCAATCGTCGTTTGATTGTTCAACTTCATCATCTAATACCCCTTGGTCTTTCTGCTCTTCAAAAAACCTCTTTGCCGACATCGGAGATACAACATTACGTCCAGTCTTGGCCTCCAATTGCTCACGAGCTACCCTTGCCACATCGCCGCCATCAGCAGCACACTTCATATTATCCTCTAACGTCTGAGGATTCTTGGATTTGGTGATGCTGGTCGTAGAGAGTTCCGCAAGCATGTTCAATACCAGTTCCTCGTTGGTCATGTTGTCCCGCAGGTTTTCCTTCTTCAAACCCTTGAATTCCTTGTATTCCTTGGCCGTTTTGCCTGCCCAATGCTGGTATATGATGTCGGTGAGGGTGGCATACTGTATGCCCTCCTCTACATTGTGGAGCTTCCATTGGTCTGTCAAGTCCTTGCGTATTTCGATGCTCTTGAGGCGTTGGTTGATCCAATTGTCAGAGTAACCAAGACGCTTGTAGTCCATCATGGCCTGTTGGATGCTCAGCTCGGGGTCTTGCATTTGATCAATGCGCTCTGATGCCACATGGGCTATCCATTGCTTGATGGGTTCTGCCTTGGGAGAAGGTATGGATTGAATTATGCGGAAAAGTTGCTCTGTATCAGCAACATCAGTTTTATAGCTTTTGCCATCACTTGCACGTAATTTCAGTTGGTTACAATTTGTAACCGACTTATTCCCCTCTTTCTTCAGTCTATGTTTCAGCACTTTCCAATAGTTGCGGGCATGCTCGACATCTGGTTGGTCTGTCAACACACCAACCACATCAACGACAGAGAAATACCACTTCTCTTCCTTATCGTCCCATACGGTACGAATCTTCCTATCTTCAAACAGTTTTGATATTTCACGTTTTGTCATATTACATTGTATGATTAGACCTGTCATCTGGTTAGCATGAAGGATTTGTTGCAAATATAAAAAAATCTTTTGATAATTGCATCCTGTAAGAAATATTTCGCCTTCAATAACTGCTGAGATATTTATGGCAGTATAGGACATACTCGAAACTGGGGAATGATGAATGGAAATGAATAGAAATGATAAAATAAATGCAAAGTGTTTAATATGAAAGTATTATGATTAAATAAATCTAATAATTTGCTCTTTTTGGATATCCGTATATGTATAATGTGTAAATTTACCATGGTTTAATAAAATTAGGTGTAATGAGATGAGACGGGCATTGAAGATAGGGATATGCGCAGGATGGTTGCTCATCGTTCTGTTATCAATGACGCAATCGGTGGTGTCTTCCTTTACAAAGGGGAACTTAGCCACCCTTGGCGTTGACAGACAGAACGATGAGAAGAGCAGAGACCGTCTTTATGGTTATAGCATGCCTGACGATGGGTCGGATGCTGCCCTTACAGACTATCAATGGATGGGCAGTCAGCACTCCATGGTACGCTATACGCGTTCTCTCCCATCCTTTAGAGGTTCGTCATCAGCAGGATGGTATATGTCATCATCTGCATCGTTTCATCATCATTGTCATCTTCTCTCTTCGTATGGCGGTGTGTGGCTGCCTGGGAACGTCAGCTTCGGCAAACGTTATTATGTGTTTGCACTGAGGCATATTCTTTGTTAGTAGGTGATTTGTATCTTGGCGAATATCAATAACAATACAAATCATAAATACTGACTCAAAATGACAAGAATAAAGAAACTTGAGATGGCAGATAATGTCATCTGCAATCAACATATATGTGTAGAACGGTCGCTCTTCGGTCTTTCTACCAAGTACTACTATCAGCCTACACACAGCGAGTTGAAGGGGAAGATAATCAACTATTCTACTGCTATGGGGGAGAAACTCATCAATATGCTCCTGATGCCCCGGGAGAAGATGATGCAGGAGATAGCTGTATGTGGAGAAATAGTCAACTGCCCCGTAGGGCACTGGCAACTGGAGTTGTGTCGCTCTCAGGATGGAGAGTTTGTTGCCTTACAGCTCTTCCGCTTCATAGATTTTCAGGTCTGTGCTGCTACAGATATCATGATATTCTACGGGCGGGAAGCGCAGCTGATCAATGGGATAATCAACTGACGCTATTTCTTCTTGGGTTTGCGGCGCGCCCAACCTTCTTCACTGAAGTCGGGCGCATCGCCTTTCAGGTCCTTAAAGGAGGGTTGGAGAAACTGCATCCACTCTGCCTTGGTGTATTTCTTTCCATGGGAGGGCGCGGCATCTCTTTTTCTTGAAGAGGAGTGGCGCTCATTCTTCCTTGATGATGGAGATGAGTTGCCATCGTTACAGCGCACCTCACGCCCTCTATAGTTCACTCCGTTGAGTGCATTCATCACCTTGTTGGCATCGCGCTCTGGCACTTCGATATAGGAGCACTGTGCCTGCAGATCGATATGTCCTACAGCCTGTCGGCCTCCCACATGGCGGTTGAGCATCTGCATCACCTCGCCAGGATAGAACCCATGTGCTTTACCGAGATTGATGAACAGTCGTTTGTAGCCTCGCTCCACGCGTCGTGAGCCCTTGGATGAGCGTCCCTCGCCAGAGGTGTTGTTTCCTCGCTCAGACTTTCGTGAAGCAAGCGTAGGCTCTTCTATCTCCGGCGCATCGGCATAGTAGGCAAGGAAGCGTCCAAACTCTCTACTGACCATCTTTTTGAGGATATCATCCTTGTCGAAATATTCGAAATGACGACTTATCTCTTCCATGAAGGGTGCTATCTGCTCGTCGTTGACATCGGTCTTCACTATCTCGTCCATGACCTTGTAGAGCTGTTTGGTGCATATCTCCTGAGGACTGGGCAGTTTGCCTGCCACAAAATCCTTGCCTATGACGCGTTCTATTGCTCTCACCTTATGTCGCTCACGGGTGTGGATGATAGCTATTGAGGTGCCTTTCTTACCTGCACGTCCCGTTCGTCCACTTCGGTGGGTGTAGCTCTCTATGTCGTCGGGCAGACCATAGTTGATGACATGTGTGAGGTCGTCAACATCAAGTCCGCGGGCAGCCACATCGGTGGCTACAAGCAGCTGCAGCAGATGATTGCGGAACTTCTGCATGGTGAGGTCACGCTGCTGCTGGCTCAGATCGCCATGAAGACTGTCGGCATGGTATCCGTCGCGGATGAGTTTATCAGCGATCTCCTGGGTCTCTGCCTTGGTACGGCAGAAGATAATGGCGTAGATACGTGGATGATAATCGACAATGCGTTTGAGCGCAAGATACTTGTCCTTGGCATTGACGGTGTAATACACATGATTGACATGCTCTGCTCCCTCGTTGCGACTGCCTACCACTATCTCCTTGAAATCGTGAAGATAGGTGCGTGCTATCGCCTCTATCTCCTTGCTCATAGTGGCTGAGAAGAGCAGGGTGTTGCGGTCGGTGGGTAATGACTCAAAGATGGCATTGATACTATCGGAGAAGCCCATATTGAGCATCTCATCGGCCTCATCGAGCACCACATTATTCACTGCCTCAAGATTCACCTTACCCCTATTCATCAGGTCTATGAGTCGTCCTGGCGTAGCTACAATAATCTGTGCACCGCGGCTAAGTTGTCGTATCTGCTGATCAATGGAAGCACCACCATAGACAGCCACGACGTGGAGACCGTGGATATATCTTGAGAAATCGCTTAGATCGTCGGCTATCTGGAGGCAGAGCTCTCGGGTGGGACTGAGCACAAGTGCCTGTGGCAACTTAGTGTCGGTGTCGATGCACTGTAGTACGGGGATACCGAAGGCTGCTGTCTTACCTGTGCCTGTCTGTGCCAGTGCGATAATGTCATTGTGGTGACCGAGCAGATAGGGGATAACCTCTTCCTGAACAGGCATGGGATGCTCGAATCCCAACTCTTCAATGGCGCGACGAATCTCTTCGCTGACGCCCAGTTCTTCAAATGTCTTCAAGGGATAAATGTTATTATTCGCTGCAAAATTACTGAAAATAAATGGGTTTTAGGGATATTCATAGTTATTTTTATTATTTTTGCGCCTAAGAAAGTAGCGCCTATGCTCTTCCTGACGGGCGGTGACAAGGACGACAGACCTATGAACTGGCACAAAAGGAAGGGAAGGAAAGCGGATGATTGAGAAGAAAAAGAATGGGAACCATTTCGTTAAGCCAAATGAGCAGAGCTAAGCTCGCTTGAGCTATGCCATGGCGAGAAATGGTCGGATTTATTCCAAGATTATGAAACTATGTATATTCTGTTCGGCAAACAGTAAGATTGCGAGTGAGTATTTCTCAGCTACCGAAGCACTGGGGAGATGGGCCGGTGAACAGGGACACACCATTGTCTTCGGTGGTTGCGACCTGGGACTGATGGCCTGTGTAGCAAAGGCTACAAGGGCTGCTGGCGGAATGACGATAGGTGTGGTGCCCACCATCGTGGAAGAACGTGGGCGCACAAGTAGCGAGATGGATGTACACATCCCATGCAGTGACTTGAACGACAGGAAGGCGCTGATGATGATGCAGAGTGATGTATTCATTGCTCTGCCAGGAGGGATAGGCACCCTGGATGAAATCTTCACCGTGGCTGCCTCTGCCACCATAGGCTACCATCACAAGCCCGTGATTCTTTATAATGTGGAAGGATTCTGGGATAGTCTCATCGCTCTGCTCGATGACATGGAGAAGAAAGGGATGGTGAGGGGCAACTGGCATGAACAGATACGCGTGGTGAATACGCTGAAGGAGTTGGAAGACTGTCTGACCAACGACTAAGCGGTCACTAAGCGGTCAGCCTCTGCTATCCATGTAGTAGGATAGCTATCGACTATAAACGACTGAGACGATACTTGAATATCAACCAATAGAGCACTCCAGCCACAATAAGACAGACAGGGAAGGCGTACCAGATACCTACTATGCCATAACCCATGTGGATGCCTAAAAACCAGCTGAGAGGCAACGAAACAATGAAATAGGCCACAAAAGCAGCATACATCATGGGACGCATGGAGCCAATGCCGCGCAAAGCATTGGCAAAAGTGCACTGAAGACTGTCGCCAAACTGATAAAGGATGAGCGGAATGATGGTCTGTGAGACCAGAACGCCTACCATAGGCTCGTCGGTGAACCAGCACCCAAGATGATGACGGAGGAAAAAGACGGGGACTGCCATCGTGCCGGCTATCAACAGGATGAGACGGAAACCAGCACGTGTGGTGGCTTGAATGGCGGACAGGTCGTGCTGACCATAGAAATGACTGACACGCACGGCTACTGCTGCTGCTATGCCAAGATAAACCATATAGAAAAGACCGGAGATGGTAATCATCACCTGATGGGCTGCCAGAGCCATCGTGCCTATCCATCCTACGAAGACGGCGGTCAGAGAAAAGGCGGCGGTCTCCATACCTACCTGTAGGGCTGATGGCCATCCCAGAAGATTGAGCCGGTTGAAGACTGAATAGTCGGAACGTTGGGAAAGGAAGGAACGACGATAAACCTTATAACGGCGAAAGGAGAAAAACACGATGGAGAACATCACTACCATCAACAGGCGTGAAAGGGCTGTGGAGACACCAGCTCCAAGCAATCCCATCTCGGGTAAACCGCCATAGCCAAAGATAAGCAGGAAATTGCCTATGATATTGAAAAGATTACTCACCACCATCACTATCATCGATACCTTGGTATGGCCTATGGCATCGAAAAACTGACGAAAGACATTGGTCATGCAGATGAATGGAAGGGAGAAGAGATTGATGAGCAGATAGGGTTGCATGAGCGGTAACAACTCCTGGGGCTGTCCCATGCGATGAAGCTGAAAGTAGAGCACCACACAGACTAACATAAGGAGCAGGGAGAGCAGGAGATTGGCAACGACAGAAGCTCTCACCACCTTGCCTATGCTCTCATAGTCTCCACTGCCATAACGACGGCCTACCTCGGGCGTGATGCCCATGGAAAACCCTATGGCGAAGACGACAAGAAGGAGAAAGAGGGTGTTGACAAAACTGGCGGCTGCTAACTCTCGCATGCCATAATGACCCACCATCAGTGTGTCGGCAAAGCTTAATACCACATTGCCAATATTACCCACAACGATGGGAATGCCTAAGGAGATGAGTGCACGATAATGGTTCATAATAAGAGGATGCAAAGGTAGCTAAAAAAGGGATAATAACAAAAAAAATGCGCCCAGACAAGCTGGACGCACAAATAGTAAGGTGATAACCAATGAGTATCAATCTGCCAACTTGGCTTTGATGAACTCGCGGTTCAAGCGGGCGATATTGGCTATCGACTCGTTCTTAGGACATTCTGCCTCGCAGGCACGGGTGTTGGTACAGTTACCAAAGCCCAACTCTTCCATCTTCATCACCATGGCTTTAGCACGCTTGGCTGCCTCAGGACGACCCTGTGGCAACAATGCCAACTGTGAAACCTTAGAAGAAACAAAGAGCATGGCTGAACCATTCTTACAAGCAGCTACGCAGCAGCCACAGCCGATACATGTGGCAGCATCCATGGCCTCGTCGGCATCTTCCTTGGGGATGAGGATGGCGTTGGCATCCTGAGCCTGACCTGTGCGAACAGTGGTATAACCACCAGCCTGGATAATCTTGTCGAAGGCAGAACGGTCAACCATACAGTCCTTAATCACGGGGAAAGCAGCTGAACGCCATGGCTCAACGGTGATAACGTCGCCATCGTTGAAACGGCGCATATAAAGCTGACAGGTGGTGGCACCAGTAGCGGGTCCGTGAGGATGGCCATTGATATAGAGAGAGCACATACCACAGATACCCTCGCGGCAGTCGTGGTCGAACACAAAGGGTTCCTTACCCTCGCTAATCAACTCTTCGTTGAGAATGTCAAGCATCTCGAGGAATGAAGTATCATCGGGGATGTTCTTCATCTCTCTCGTATCGAAATGGCCCTTCTCCTTAGGACCGTTCTGCTTCCAATATTTCAGTGTGAAACTAATATTCTTTGCCATAATCTTTTAGTTCTTATAGTTACGTGTTTGTACCTTGATTGCCTCATACTCTAAGGGCTCTTTGATGAGTTCGGGAGCCTTCTCGTCGCTGCCCTGGTATTCCCAGCAGCCTACATAGAAGAAGTTCTCGTCGTCACGCTTAGCCTCACCCTCTTCGGTCTGGTGCTCCTCGCGGAAGTGACCACCACAACTCTCCTCACGGTGGAGGGCATCATAAGCAATCAGCTCGCCCATGATGATAAAGTCGCGCAGGTGGATGGCCTTGTCGAGCTCGATGTTCAAGCCCTCCTTGGTGCCAGGGATAAACAGGTTGGTCTCAAACTCCTTGCGAAGCTCCTTGAGCAGCTTGAGTCCTTCTTCCAAACCTTCCTTGGTACGACCCATGCCGACATGCTCCCACATGATGTGACCCAGCTCCTTGTGGATAGAGTCAACAGAGCGCTTGCCCTGGATAGCCATCAGGCGGTCGGTCTCAGCAAGAACGGCCTTCTCTGCCTCAGCGAACTCAGGCAGGTCGGTAGAGAGACGGGGCCAGATTTCCTGGTCGGCGAGATAGTTCTGGATGGTGTAAGGCAACACGAAATAACCATCGGCCAGACCCTGCATAAGGGCAGAAGCACCCAGACGGTTGGCACCATGATCAGAGAAGTTGCACTCACCGATAGCAAACAGACCGGGGATGGTTGTCTGCAACTCGTAGTCAACCCAGATACCTCCCATAGTGTAGTGGATAGCGGGATAGATCATCATTGGCTTGTAATACTTCACGCCATTGATCTCCTTGGCAAAGTCACCGGGGAATACGTCAGTGATCTCCTCATACATCTCGAAGAGGTTGCCGTAGCGCTGCATAATCTGATCGATGCCGAGACGGTTGATACTCTCTGAGAAGTCGAGGAACACAGCCTTACCTGTATTGTTAACACCATAACCCTTGTCGCAACGCTCCTTGGCAGCACGGCTGGCCACGTCACGAGGTACGAGGTTACCAAAGGCAGGATAACGACGCTCGAGATAGTAGTCGCGGTCTTCCTCGGGAATGTCGTAGCCCTGGATCTCACCGGCCTGCAACTTCTTAGCATCCTCAAGTTTCTTGGGCACCCAGATACGACCATCATTACGCAATGACTCTGACATGAGGGTCAGCTTAGACTGCTTGTCACCATGAACAGGGATACAGGTGGGGTGAATCTGGACGTAAGAAGGATTGGCAAAATATGCTCCCTTACGATAGCAAGCCATGGCTGCAGAGCAGTTGCATCCCATAGCATTGGTAGAAAGGAAATAAGTGTTGCCATAACCACCGGTGGCAATAACTACAGCGTTGGCACTGAAGCGCTCCAACTCACCTGTCACGAGGTTCTTGGCGATGATACCGCGCGCACGGTCGTTGACAATTACGAGGTCTGCCATCTCATAGCGGGTGTAAAGCTTCACCTTACCAGCCTTCACCTGTGCACTGAGTGATGAATAGGCACCGAGGAGAAGCTGCTGACCTGTCTGACCCTTGGCATAGAATGTACGGCTCACCTGAGCACCACCGAAGGAACGGTTGGCCAACATACCACCATACTCACGTGCAAAGGGAACACCCTGGGCGACACACTGGTCGATGATGTTGTTGGAAACCTCTGCCAGACGATAGACGTTGGCCTCACGGGCACGGTAGTCACCACCCTTGACAGTGTCGTAGAACAGACGGTAAACAGAGTCGCCATCGTTCTGGTAGTTCTTGGCTGCATTGATACCACCCTGAGCTGCGATAGAGTGAGCACGACGGGGAGAATCCTGAATGCAGAAGTTGAGTACGTTGAAACCCATCTCACCAAGAGATGCTGCTGCTGAAGCACCAGCCAAACCGGTACCTACAACAATCACGTCGAGTTTCAGCTTGTTCTTGGGGTTCACCAAACGCTGATGAGCCTTATAGTTTGTCCATTTCTCGGCCACGGGGCCTTCGGGTATTCTGGAATTTAATTTCTTAGTCATAACGTTATTTCTGATTAAATATGAATAGTAAACAGGTCGTTAGCAGCAACTGCCGCAGCAAGAACCACAGCAAGCAAAATACAGAACAACCACGAGGAAGGCCAGCATGAGGAGTGTGGTGTAGGCAATGCCTATCACCTTCCAACGGCAGAACCATGTCTTGCCACTCCATCCCAAGGTCTGCATTGCGCTCCAGAAACCATGAGAAAGATGGAACCAAATGGCTGCCAACCAAACGATGTAAAGCACAACATAAACAGGACAAGAGAAGGTGTCCTGGATGTATGCGTAGCCATCAGAAGGAGAATGAGGAACAGAGATGCCTGAGAGTTCGGCAAACATCATGTTGTACCAGAAATTGAAAAGGTGAAGAGCCAGACCCAAAAGGATGATAAGACCCAACACGAGCATGTTCTGTGATGCCCACTCCACCTTGCCAGGCTTAGCTGTCACCTCGTAACGTGAATTTCCACGTGCACGACGATTCTGTGCTGTCAAGATGAAAGCATAAACGATATGGAACACTGCCAGGGCAGCCAATCCCATCGTTGCTACTAATGCGTACCAGTTGGCACCCAGGAACTCACAAATCAAGTTGTATCCCTCAGCGGAGAACAAGGCTACCACGTTCATTGACGCATGAAAGGTCAGGAACAAGATAAGCGCAACTCCCGTCAAGGACATTACAACTTTCCTACCAATAGATGAATTAAATAACCACATAAATGATTTAAAATTAAGTTATTGAATTGTTATTAATGAATTATTCCGAATGAGAAAGACGGCCTAAGGATGCTCTTCAACCACAACGAGGAGATAAACTCATTGACCGCCATGTTCATCGATAAATTGATAATAGGTATTTCTAAACGCTGATTTGAGCGCAAAATTACTATAATTAAGTGATAAATCAAAGTAAAACAAAACAAAAATGAATAATTATGAGTAATTTTGCGACACGAATTAATATTTTGCTTAAGGTTTCGATTATCCTGACTGAAAGAAAGGACGAGAGACAATGATTTTTTCAAAACAATGAACTATCAATTGACATACGATGTTTTGGTGATTGGAGGTGGGCATGCCGGATGCGAAGCGGCGGTAGCTGCCGCCAACATGGGAGCTCATACGTGCCTGGTAACAATGGACATGAACAAAATAGCACAGATGAGCTGCAACCCTGCTGTAGGAGGAATCGCAAAAGGACAGATAGTTAGAGAGATTGATGCCCTGGGGGGCGAGATGGGACGCGTGACTGATGCCACTGCCATACAGTTCAGAATGCTGAACAGAAGCAAAGGTCCTGCTGTATGGAGCCCAAGAGCTCACTGTGACAGAGAAAAGTTTATCTGGCAATGGAGACACACCATCGACAACACACCTCATCTTGATGTGTGGCAAGACCAAGCCGAAGAACTGATAGTAGAACAGGGAACGGCTGTGGGTATCAAGACTATCTGGGGAGTGACTCTGCGAGCCAAAGCCATCGTGATCACTGCTGGTACGTTCCTCAATGGACTGATGCACATAGGGAGGAAAAAAGTAAGGGGAGGAAGAATAGCCGAACCTGCCGTTGATCATCTCACTGAAAGCATCACAAGACACGGAATAAGATCGTATAGAATGAAAACGGGCACTCCGGTGAGAATTGATAAAAGGAGTGTGCACTTCGAAGATATGGAGATACAGGATGGAGAAAACGATTTCCATAAATTTAGTTTCATGGGAGAGCATCGTCCTTTACCTCAACTGCCCTGCTGGACTGTAAGCACCAATAGGGAGGTACATGAGGTATTGAGAAGCGGACTGCCCGACTCTCCGCTATACAATGGACAAATAAGCAGTATCGGCCCCCGCTACTGCCCTTCTATAGAAACAAAGCTCGTCACTTTCCCGGATAAGGAACAGCATCCTCTCTTCCTTGAACCAGAAGGAGTGGATACCAACGAAATGTATCTCAATGGCTTCTCCTCATCTCTTCCTATCGACATACAACTGGAGGCATTGAAGAAGATTCCTGCACTGAGAGACGTGAGGGTCTATCGTCCAGGCTATGCTATAGAATATGATTTCTTTGACCCCACACAACTCTATCACACATTAGAGTCGAAGGTGGTCAAAGGGCTGTTCTTTGCTGGACAGGTGAATGGTACTACTGGATATGAAGAGGCAGGTGGACAGGGATTGATAGCGGGCATCAATGCTGCTATTCACTGTGGAGGTGGAGCACCTTTTGTGTTGGGTAGAGATGAAGCCTATATTGGTGTGCTCATCGATGACTTAGTGACGAAGGGTGTTGACGAGCCCTACCGCATGTTTACATCAAGGGCGGAATACCGTATCCTGCTCCGACAAGATGATGCTGATGCACGACTGACAGAACGCTCCTATCAGATAGGACTGGCAAAGAGAGACAGATACGACTATTGGTTGCAGAAGAAACAGCAGATGGAAGAGATCATGGATTTCTGTCATTCTACAACTATCAAGCCTTCGGTGATCAACAGCGCTCTGGAGAAGTTGGGTACAACCCCACTACGGGAAGGAACAAAAATAGACGAACTCCTCAGCCGACCACAACTGAACATGGATACGCTGGCATCATTGCTTCCTCAACTCAATGAAAAGCTCAATGGTTTAACAGAAAGAAAAGAGGAAATTACAGAAGCAACAGAGATAAAGATAAAATACAAGGGGTATATCGAACGGGAACGTGTCATTGCTGAGAAAATGCACAGACTTGAGAATATCAAAATAAGAGACCGTTTTGATTATGAAAGTTTGCAGCAACTATCTACAGAGGCACGACAGAAGCTCAAAGCTATCAATCCAGACACACTGGCACAGGCAAGTAGAATACCTGGCGTATCACCAAGCGACATCAATGTTCTACTGGTACTACTTGGAAGATAACCAAAAAGTTTCACGTGAAACAAATTTAATAACATAATAAATTAAAAAGTAATGAACAACAAAGTATTGATGGAGAATCTAAGGTGTATTCCTGATTTTCCAAAGAAAGGAATCAACTTTAGAGACGTAACTACACTATTCAAGAATCCCGAGTGCCTGAGAATTATGGTTGATGAACTGTATGAAATCTACAAAGACAAAGGTATCACCAAGATTGTAGGAATAGAAAGTAGAGGATTTGTAATTGCTTCAGCGTTGGCCGTAAAACTGGGTGCAGGTATTGTGCTATGTAGAAAACCAGGTAAACTTCCAGGTGAGACAGTGAGCGAGAGCTTCAGCAAAGAATATGGGGAAGATACTATCGAGATTCACAAAGATTCAATCGACAATGAAGATGTAGTACTGTTACACGACGACTTATTAGCGACGGGCGGAACGATGCGTGCTGCTTATAATCTCGTAAAGAAGTTTAGTCCAAAGAACATATATGTCAATTTCATCATAGAAATTACAGACGAAGGATTGCACGGAAGAGATTTGTTTGATAAAGAAACAGAGATTACAACGCTACTCAACTTATAGCAGAAAGAGAAAGGAGGTTGAACAAGAAATTAGAGAAGGTAGGTAAAAGAGTGCTCTGCGAAAGAATCGCTCGATTGCCTACCTTTACTGCATACTAATTGGGCGATACTATATTCCAATGATAGTGAATATGGTTACACAAGGAAGATAATAAAGTTTCACGTGAAACATATAAGATGAAAAGTGGTGAGAATGACGTACTTAAAGAACGGATCATGTGGGGCTATTTGTATGATAAGTAATGTTGACTATTACTGAAAATAGAGGATTCGATGGGAAAGAACGAGAAGAAGGATAGGATAGAAAGGCTAAAAGCTATAGTTGGTAGTATGCCTAATAAACCTGGAAGTTATCAGTTCTATGATGACAAAGGGGAGATTATATATGTGGGTAAGGCCAAAAACCTAAAGGCAAGGGTTTCTTCGTACTTCCTGAGCGTCGTGGATAGATACAAAACTAAAGTGCTGGTAAGTAAAATCCACGATATCACCTACACGGTGGTAAACACGGAAGAAGATGCACTCTTACTGGAGAATAGCCTGATAAAGAAATACAATCCTAAGTATAACATCTTGCTTAAAGATGGTAAAACCTATCCAAGTATATGTATCACGAACGAACCTTATCCAAGAATCTTCAAGACAAGAACCATCAACAAGAAATGGGGCAGTTACTATGGCCCATATTCTCATATTGCCACAATGTATGCACTCCTGGATATCATAAAGAAACTATATCGGCCCCGAACTTGTAACCAAATTATTAAAGAGGAGGATGTAAAAGCAGGAAAATATCGTGTATGTCTGGACTATCACATCAAAAACTGCGGTGGGGTGTGCATAGGAAAACAGTCAAGGGAAGACTATCTAAAGCATATTGAACAAGCACGACAAATACTAAAGGGGAACACGCGACAACTCCTGGGTACGATAAGGACGGAGATGGATAATCTGGCGATGGAAATGAGGTATGAAGAGGCGAATGAACTGAAAAAGAAATACCTTCTCATCCAGAATTTCTGTGCTAAGAGTGAGGTGGTCAGCCATACCATCAATAACGTGGATGTGGTGGGTATTACAGTCGATGAAAAGAAGGCATTTATCAATTACATGCACGTTACTCAAGGAGCCATTAACCAGTCATTCACCTTTGAGATGACGAAGAAATTAGAGGAAACAGAAGAAGAACTATTAGCCTTGGGAATAGTGGAGATAAGGGCAAGGTTTGGGAGCAATTCTAAAGAAATCATCGTACCTTTCGACATTGGTATTGAAATGAATGAGGTGACACTCACTATACCTCAACGTGGAGATAAAAAAACTCTGCTACAACTCTCCATGCTCAACTGCAAACAATATAAGTTGGACAGGATGAAACAATCGGAGAAACTCAATCCTGAACAGAAACAAACGAGACTCATGACCGAACTTAAAGAGAAACTTAAGATGGAGAAAATGCCGTATCATATCGAATGTTTCGACAATTCTAACATTTCTGGAAGTGACGCTGTGGCTGCCTGTGTGGTATTCAAAAGACTTAAACCATCGAAAAAAGAATATAGAAAATACCAGATTAAGACGGTGGAAGGCCCTGATGACTATGCATCCATGCAGGAGGTGGTAAGGAGACGATATAAGCGTATGATAGAAGAGAACTCTCCCCTACCCGACCTTATTATCACCGACGGTGGGCAGGGACAGATGAGCGTGGTGAGAGAGGTTGTGGAGGATGAGCTACAACTGAATATTCCTATTGCAGGATTGGCAAAAGACAATAAACACAGAACCAATGAACTATTATACGGATTCCCACCGCAAACCATTGCACTGAAAACAGATAGCGAACTCTTTCATGTGCTTACACACATACAGGATGAGGTACATAGATTTGCCATCAGCTATCATCGGGAGAAGCGATCGAAACATCAATTACACAGCGAGCTCGATGATATAAAAGGCATAGGAGAAAAGACAAAAGAAACGTTATTGAAGAAATGGAAAAGCGTGAAAAGAATCAAGGAAATATCTTTAGATGAGCTGATCAAAGAGATAGGAAGAAAGAAGGCTGAACTAATAATAGATTATTTTCGCTCAAAAGAACAATAAATCTCCACAAAAAGAAGTATATTTGCATCATGAGAATAGTAATACAGAGAGTTAGAAACGCCAGTGTGACGATTGATTGTAAACAGAAATCGGCAATAGGTCAAGGGCTGCTTATCCTCTTAGGAGTCACTGAAGAGGATACTAAAGAAGATGCAGACTGGTTGGTAAAAAAAGTTATAGGACTGCGTATCTTCAACGATGAACAGGGGATGATGAACCGCTCTGTAGAGGATGTTGACGGAGAGATAATGGTGGTTAGTCAGTTTACACTCCTTGCAAGTTACAAGAAAGGTAACAGACCATCATGGATAAGAGCAGCGAAACATGAGATAGCCATTCCGATGTACGAATACTTCTGCAACAAAATGAGCGAAACACTGGGTAAAGAGGTGGCCACAGGTGAGTTTGGCGCTGACATGAAGGTAGCACTGCTCAACGACGGTCCGGTAACTATCATCATGGACACCAAAAATAAAGAATGAAGAGATGAATGAAGAGATAACAATAAAAGAGGCACAACACTTAGTTGACAAGTGGATAAAAACATATGGTGTGCGTTATTTCTCTGAACTCACCAATATGGCTATTCTTACCGAAGAGGTGGGAGAACTGGCACGAGTGATGGCGAGAACCTATGGTGATCAGAGCTTCAAAAAAGGGGAAAATCCCAACCTTGGTGATGAGATGGCAGACGTATTATGGGTGCTCCTCTGTCTGGCTAATCAAACAGGGGTAGATCTCACTGAAGAACTGAAAAAGAACATAGAGAAGAAAACTCAAAGAGACCAAAAGAGGCATATTGAGAATACGAAATTATCTGACAAAAAACCAGAATAACATAACAAATAAAAACAGAAAACTATGAGTGAGAAAGAATGTCATTGCGGTCATCATCATGACCATAAAGAAGAAAAAGCACTGAGTATCTATGAGCAAGCCCTGTCGAAATATGATTTGAATATCAGCGATGAGGCAGTGAAAGAAGCAGTGAAGAAGATCATCGCTGAGAAAGTACACGAGAACGATACCTTAGAAGTGAAGAAATTTCTTATGGGAAGCGTTGAACTCACAACACTTAAGACCACTGACTCAGAAGACAGCGTCTTGGCCTTCACGGAGAAAGTCAACCAGTTTGATGCCGAATATCCTGACCTGCCCCATGTAGCAACTATCTGTGTCTATCCCTGCTTTGCCAAGACCGTAAGTGAATCGCTGGAGGTTGACGGCGTAGAAATAGCATGTGTATCGGGCAGTTTTCCTTCATCTCAGGCATTGATAGAGGTGAAAGTAGCTGAGACCGCATTAGCAATCAAGGATGGTGCCACGGAGATAGATATTGTCATGCCAGTAGGAAAGTTCCTTAGTGGCGACTATGAAGGTGTGGCTGATGAGATTCAGGAGCTTAAAGAGGTGTGTGGAGAGCACAAGATGAAGGTCATCTTAGAGACAGGTTGCCTGAAGACAGCCGCTAATATCAAGCGCGCCAGTATCCTTGCGATGTATGCAGGAGCCGACTATATCAAAACAAGCACCGGCAAGCTAGAACCCGCTGCAACACCCGAAGCTGCCTATGTAATGTGTCAGGCCATCAAGGAGTACTATGATGAAACTGGCATACAGATAGGTTTTAAGCCCGCTGGAGGCCTTAACAGCGTGATGGATGCTTTGATATACTACACCATAGTAAAAGAGGTCTTAGGAGAAAAATGGCTTACTAACCAATGGTTGCGCTTAGGAACAAGTCGCCTTGCCAATTTGTTACTGAGTGAAGTAATTGGTGAAGAGACAAAATTTTTCTAAGCTGAGAGAAGGAAGAAGTACTACCCTACTGACCTTCCTACATAAAACAAGCTAATGAGATATTGTGCATGAGTTTAGCACAATATCTCATTTTTTTCTATTGATAACATAGTCAAGATAAGCATTGAGTGCATCGGCAATAACACTGTCCTTTACATATTTATGAATAAAAGATTGTGCCTCGTGTTTAAAATCGAGCATACGCTGCTCAGCATATTCAATACCGCCATTCTTTACCGTATAATCTACCAACCTGTTAATCTCCTCAAGTGTCGCCTTGCGCTGTTTTACATTAGCTGCCAACTCGATCATCTCCTTATCCTGAAACTTGTTGAGCACGTAGATAGCTGGCAAAGTCAACTTACCTTCAAGCATGTCGTTACCTGTTGGTTTCCCTATATCATCCGATGCAGAATAATCGAAAATATCATCCCTTATCTGGAAGATGATACCAAGGTCCCTACCAAAGTTACGTGCAGCATTGATAGCATCTTCATCTGCTCCAGAAGAAAGAGCACCTATCGAGCAACAAGACTCAAAAAGAGCTGCCGTCTTTTGATTGATGACCTTATAATAAGTATCTTCGCTGATCCTATGATCTTCAATATTCGACAACTGCAACAATTCTCCTGAGGCTAAGGTGCGTCCCAACTCTGAAAGCTCCTTAACGATGGTAACATTCTCTGTATGCGCTACATTAAGCAGGGCGGAGGAAAGCAGATAATCACCTACAAGTACGGCAACTTGGTTATTAAAAGAAGCATTGACGGAGGCCTGTCCGCGCCGCTCAGCACTCTCATCTACGACATCGTCGTGCACAAGACTTGCCGTATGGAGAAGTTCCAAGCCCACAGCAGCATATTGCGCCACATTACTGATGCGGCCGAAGTTCTTGGCAATGAGTAGGATAAGGATGGGGCGCATCCGCTTTCCCGTCCTCTGTCTGATATGCTCCAAAACCTGTTTAAGAAGTCCATCAGTGTGATTCAATGACTGGTTAAAGAGGTCTGCAAATATGCCTAATTCATGTTCTATGGGCTTGATAATGGTAGTAAGAGAATCCATATTGTAGAATTTTGATACAAAATTAGTGAAATAATCGGGATATGCTGAAAATATTTCGTAATTTTACACGTAAAAAGAAATAAAACCCATGGAGAAGCTTTTTCTTATCGATGCCTACGCACTCATCTACCGCGCCTATTACGCATTTATCAAGAATCCAAGAATCAACTCGAAGGGAGTGAATACCTCAGCAATTCTTGGTTTTGTCAATACGATAAATGAGGTGCTTACCAAAGAGAATCCAACCTATATCGCAGTGGCCTTCGACCCTGCTGGACCTACCTTCAGACACGAGGCTTATGAAGAATATAAAGCGCAAAGAGAAGCATGTCCAGAAGATATTAAAAACTCGGTACCCATCATAAAGAATATCCTAAAGGCATGGAATATCAAAGTGGTGGAAATGGCTGGCTACGAAGCTGATGACGTGATAGGTACACTGGCCAAACAAGCTGGCAAACAGGAGATAGCAACCTATATGCTCACACCCGATAAAGACTATGGGCAGCTGGTAGAACCACATGTGATGATGTACCGACCACGCTATGGAGACAACGGGTACGAGGTGTTGGGCGAAGAAGAAATAAAAACCAAATATGGTATTGATCACACCTACCAGGTCATCGACCTATTAGGATTGATGGGAGACAGCTCCGACAATATCCCTGGCTGTCCTGGTGTGGGAGAGAAAACAGCCGTCAAACTCATCAAAGAGTACGGAAGCATCGAAAACCTTCTCGATCACACCGACACACTTAAGGGTGCATTAAAAACAAAAATTGAAGATAATAAGGAGAAGATAAGATTCTCAAAGTTTCTTGCCACCATCAAAACCGATGTGCCTATCGAACTCAGTCTCGAAGAACTTCGTGTGAGAGAAGCCAACCAGATGGAATTGGAGAAATTGTTCGCTGAACTGGAATTTAAGAGCTTCACAAATAGAATTCTTAAAAAACAAGAACACAAACCAAAAATTGATAATCAGCAGCTCGATTTATTTGCAGAAAATCTGACCGATGGACAAGAAAAGGCAGAATTCTCTCGTTTTGAGTGCTTAAAAACTACACCTCATAATTATCAACTCATTGATGATGAGGAGAAAATGAAGAAACTTTGTGATTATTTATTGACTTTCGAAAATCTAAGTTTAGACACAGAGACCACATCTGTCCATCCTATAGAGGCAGAATTGGTGGGTTTGAGCTTTGCAGTGAAGGAGAAAGAGGCATTTTATGTTCCTGTTTCTGATAAATACGAAGAAGCTGTAAATATTGTTAATATATTTAAACCACTCTATGAGAACGATAAGATAGTCAAGATAGGACAGAATCTGAAATACGACCTTGAGGTGTTGCACCGATATGGAATCCAACTAAAGGGTGAGATGTTTGATACGATGATAGCACACTACCTCATCCAACCGGAGCTCCATCACAACATGGACTACATGGCCGAGGTGTACCTCCACTATCAAACCATCCATATAGAAGAGTTGATAGGACCTAAAGGCAAGAATCAGCGATCCATGCGGAGTCTGTCGCCTGCTGAGGTCTATGAATATGCTGCAGAAGACGCAGACATCACACTCCAACTGAAGAACAGGTTGGCCCCAGAATTGGAGAAGATGGGTGTAGCTCACCTCTTCTACGAGGTAGAGATGCCACTCATGCCCGTCTTGGCTGAGATGGAGCTCAATGGGGTGTGCTTAGACAGTCAATCATTGTCAGAAACCTCACGCGAACTCAGCTCTCAACTGAGGGAGATAGAAGAAAGTATCTATCAACATGCAGGAGAAGCATTCAACATCTCCTCTCCCAAACAGGTGGGAGATATCCTCTTTGGCAAACTCCATCTTGTAGAGAAAGCCAAGAAGACAAAATCGGGTCAGTATGTCACTAACGAGGAAGTGCTTCAATCTTTAGCACACAAACATGAGATAGTAGCTAAGATATTAGAATACAGAGGATTGAAGAAACTCCTATCCACCTATATCGATGCCCTTCCTCAGCTCGTCAACAGCTCTACAGGACGTATTCATACCACATTTAATCAGACGATTACCTCCACTGGTCGCCTGTCGAGTAGCGACCCCAACCTTCAGAATATCCCCATCAGAGGAGAAAATGGCAAAGAGATAAGAAAAGCCTTTATCCCCGAACCAGGCTGTCTGTTCTTCTCCGCTGATTACAGTCAGATAGAACTGAGGGTGATGGCTCATTTAAGCGGTGACCAACAGATGATAGAAGCCTTTGCTGAGAACGAAGATATCCATGCTGCCACAGCTGCAAAAATCTTCAAGAAGCCTATCAGCGAGGTGACTCGGGATGAGCGCTCTAAGGCTAAACGCGCCAACTTTGGCATTATCTATGGCATCACCACCTTTGGACTAGCCGAACGATTGGATATCAGCAGGGAGGAAGCTCGCCAACTTATTGAAGGCTATTTTGAATCCTTCCCCCAGGTGAAGAGTTTCATGGAGCAAATCAAAGAGAAGGCCAGAGAACAGGGTTACGTCACCACGCTCTTCGGTCGCCGCCGTTATCTTCCCGACATCAACTCACGCAATGCCACAGTGAGAGGATTTGCAGAACGCAACGCTATCAACGCCCCTATTCAAGGAACGGCTGCAGACATCATCAAAGTGGCTATGTTACACATCAACCGTCGTTTCCACGCTGAAGGTATCCGTTCGAAGATGGTCATTCAGGTTCACGACGAACTCAATTTCAGCGTCTATCCAGATGAGAGAGAAAAGGTTCAACAGATAGTCATAGAAGAGATGCAACAGGCTCTTGAGATGAAAGTGGCCTTGATTGCCGACAGCGGATGGGGCAACAACTGGCTCGAAGCCCACTGATAACGAGTCTCTGAACGCCAAAAACACTGCTGACAACAGCATCGCTCTGTCGGTGAAACGCTACAAAAGGCGAAAAGTTGGAAAAAAGATAGCATATTAGCTCAAAAAGAATTAACTTTGCGCGCGTTATGCTAAAGCGGATTGACCATCAATCCATAGAATAAAAAAATCAAGATAAAGAAATGGCTTTAAAATGTGGTATCGTAGGACTTCCTAATGTAGGTAAGTCCACCTTGTTCAACTGCCTGTCGAGCGCTAAGGCTCAGGCAGCAAATTTTCCTTTCTGCACCATAGAACCCAATGTAGGTGTCATCACTGTCCCCGATGAGCGTCTCACCAAATTGGCAGAGCTCGTCCATCCGGGTCGCATCGTTCCTGCCACCTGCGAGATTGTGGATATAGCAGGCTTGGTGAAGGGAGCTACAAAGGGAGAAGGTCTGGGCAACAAGTTTCTTGGCAACATCCGCGAGACTGACGCTATCATCCATGTTCTCCGCTGTTTTGAAGATGATAACATCACCCATGTGGATGGCAGTATCGACCCTATACGTGACAAAGAAATCATCGACACCGAACTACAGCTGAAAGACCTTGAGACCATAGAGAGCCGACTCTCCAAACAACAGAAAGCTGCTGCCGCCGGCAACAAGGATGCCAAGATAGAAGTGACCGTGCTCGAAGCCTATAAAACAGTGTTGGAACAAGGTAAGAATGCTCGCACCGTCACCTTCGACTCCAAGGACGAGCAGGAGGTAGCGCATAATCTCTTCCTCCTCACCTCCAAACCCGTACTTTATGTCTGCAACGTCGATGAGAGCAGTGCCAAGACTGGTAACACCTTCACCGAAAAGATAGAATCACTGGCACGCGAAGAAGGTGCAGAAGCGATGATAATAGCTGCCAAGACAGAAGAAGACATTGCCGAACTTGAATCTTATGAGGATAAGCAGCTCTTCCTGGAAGAACTTGGACTTGAGGAAAGCGGAGTGAACCGCCTCATCAAAAAGGCCTACTCGCTGCTCAACCTGCAGACGTTTATCACTGCTGGCGAAATGGAAGTGAAAGCCTGGACCTATCATAAGGGATGGAAGGCTCCACAGTGTGCTGGCGTCATTCATACCGACTTTGAGAAAGGCTTCATCCGAGCTGAGGTCATCAAATACGAAGACTATCTCCAATATGGTTCCGAAGCTGCCGTGCGCGAAGCAGGAAAACTGGGTATTGAAGGCAAGGAATATGTAGTGGAGGATGGTGATATTATGCACTTCCGCTTCAATGTCTGACCCTCTCCCCCACTCTATTCTTACATTCAATCCCATCAGTCCATGAATGCCCTACAACTCTACATCTATTGGAACCCCAACCTCACAGTCTTCGGCTTCCTCCGTTGGTATAGTCTGTGCTGGCTCATCGGCCTCCTCTTGGCCTACCTTATCGTTAGAAAACTCTATCAGCAACAAGGCATTAAGATGGAGCTCTTCGAACCGCTGTTCTTCTATTGCTTCGTAGGTATCCTTGCAGGTGCCCGTCTGGGGCATTGTCTGTTCTATCAGCCCGACTACTACCTCAGCTCCTTCACTCATGTGGTAGAGATGTTGCTGCCCATCCATTTCACCCCCGATGGCAGTTGGCATTTCACAGGCTATGAGGGACTGGCCAGTCATGGCGGAACACTCGGCCTGATGATAGCCCTATGGCTCTACGTGCGCAAGACAAAGGTGGGCATTTGGAATGTGCTCGATAACATAGCTATTGCTACCCCCGTCACTGCATTCTTCATCCGTATGGGCAACTTGATGAACTCGGAGATTATTGGAAAAGTGACCGATGTGCCATGGGCATTTATCTTTGCTCGTGTAGATGAGATGCCCCGTCATCCCGGACAACTCTACGAGGCCATTGCCTATGCCCTTATCTTCTTTATCGGATGGGGTATTTACAAGAATCATCCAAAGCGTGTAGGCACAGGATTCTTCTTCGGCCTCTGCCTCACCTATATCTTTACCGCCCGTTTCTTCATCGAGTTTACTAAAGAGATTCAGGAGGCCTTCGAAGCCACACTCCCCTTAGATATGGGACAGTTGTTGAGCCTTCCCTTCATCATCCTCGGTACCTATTGCATGATAAAGGGAATCAACAAGTCAGCATAAAGCAATGACAATGACAGAGGAGAGGACGCGAAGCAGAAAAATATACCTCACTACCCTATTCGGTAGCATCATTAACATGCTACTGGTAGCCTTCAAGATAGTGGCAGGTATCATAGGTGGCTCGGCAGCAATGATTGCCGATGCCATTCACTCGTTGAGCGACCTTGTCACCGACATCGTCGTCATAGCCTTTGTCCGTCTGAGCGAGAAACCACAGGACAACGACCACGACTATGGTCATGGTAAGTATGAGACGATGGCCACCACCATCATCGGTCTTGCCCTCCTTGGTGTGGGTGTGTTGATATGTTACAATGGTGTTAGAGATATCCTACGTGCCATCAATGGTGAACAGCTTCAACAGCCCGAGCTTATCGCGCTTATCGCCGCCCTTGTGAGCATAGCCATGAAAGAGTGGGCCTATCAGTTCACCATCCGTCAGGGACGCCTTCTCCAGTCGCCAGCCCTCACCGCAAATGCCTGGCATCACCGCAGCGATGCCCTCTCCTCCATAGGCACCTCCATAGGTATCGGAGGCGCTATCCTCTTAGGCAGTTCCTGGGCAGTGCTCGACCCCATTGCAGCCGTCATCGTTGGTGGGATGATCATCAAGACAGCCACCATGCTGAGCTATCAAGCCTTGGGCGAACTGCTCGAAAAGAGTCTTCCTGAGGAGACTGAACAAGAGATTATCAAACTCGTGGAATGTGAGCCCAACGTGAGTTGCATCCATCATCTGCGCACGCGCCGTATCGGCAGTCGTATCGCCATAGAGATGCATGTCAGGATGCCCGCTTCCACTCCCCTCTACATAGCCCATGAGCATGCTACAGCCATTGAACAACGTCTTCGATATCGGTTCGGTCAATCGACCCACGTAGGCATCCATGTCGAACCTATCAAACCCTACCCTGTTTACCCACAACAATAAACTATTCGCATCATGACTATCCTCATCACCGGTGCCACCGGATTTATAGGCAGTTTCATAGCAGAAGAAGCCGTGAGAAGAGGCATGGAGGTATGGGCTGCTGTACGCAAGACCAGTAGCAAGACCTATCTCTCCCACCCTTCTATCCATTTCATTGAACTCCATCTCAACGACAAAAAGCAACTCATAGAACAACTCCGTCCTTTGAAGTTAGACTATGTCGTTCATGCTGCTGGAGTGACGAAAAGTCTCCACAGCGAAGATTTCTTTGCTACCAATACCCAAGGTACTCGCAACCTTGCCGAAGCGATTCTCGAGCTCGAAATGCCGCTCAAACGCTTTGTTTTTGTGAGTAGTCTGAGTATCTTCGGTCCAGTGAGAGAGACACGTCCCTATCAGGAGATAAAAGACAGCGATACGCCGCAGCCCAACACCGCCTATGGTAAGAGCAAGCTACAGGCTGAAGCTGTGCTCGATGCCATGCCCTCACTGCCCTGTATCACCCTACGTCCCACAGGCGTCTATGGTCCGCGAGAGAAAGACTATTTCATGATGGTGAAAAGCATTAAGTCGCACACCGACTTTGCCGTAGGCTACAAGCCCCAGATACTCACCTTTGTCTATGTCCTTGATGTAGTACAGGCAGTCTTCCTTGCCCTCGACCATGGAGTCAATGGTAAGAAATATTTCCTCAGCGATGGTCACGACTACGATTCGCGCACCTTCAGCGATCTCATTCGCAGCGAACTGGGCAACCCATGGATGGTGCGTATCAAGGCTCCGCTGTGGCTTCTCCGTATCATCACAGCCTGCGGCGAGTGGATAGGTCATCTCACCGGTCGAGTGACAGCACTCAACAACGACAAATATCACATCATGAAACAGCGCAACTGGCGTTGCGACATCACCCCTGCCGTCAACGAACTGGGCTATCATCCCCAATATGACCTGGTGAAAGGTGTCAAGCTCACCGTTGCCTGGTATAAAGAAAACAAATGGATATGAATACGTTCACCTCACTCTTCAAACTCGATAAGAAACCCATTAAAGGTCTGTTGGCAGCCGAATGGGTCATGTTAGGCTATCTGGCACTCACTCTTCTGCTCCTTCTCTTCACCTTCACCAAGGCCCAACAACCTATGCAGATGCTTTGGGGCCGTTTGCAGATAGTGGTCATGACCATCGCCCTGTGGGGTGTTTACCGCATGATTCCCTGCCGCTTCACCCTCTTTGCCCGCATAGCAGCCCAACTGGCCCTCCTCTCATGGTGGTATCCGGACACCTATGAGTTCAACCGCATGTTCCCCAATCTCGACCATCTCTTTGCACGATGGGAACAAGACTGGTTTGGCTGCCAGCCAGCATTGCTCTTCTCTCAACAACTCTCCCACCCTATCTTCAGCGAACTGATGGACCTCGGCTATGCCGCCTATTATCCCATGATAGTGATAGTCACCCTGTTCTTTTTCCTCTTCAACTACGAGCAGTTTGGGAAGGCCAGTTTCATTATTCTTGCCTCGTTCTTTGCCTATTATATCATCTATATTGCCGTGCCTGTAGCCGGTCCACAATACTATTTCAATGCCGTAGGAGTGGATGAGATAGCCCGAGGAGTATTTCCAAACATCGGTCACTATTTCGCCGACCATCAGGAAGCATTACGCAGTCCCGGCTACGATGAAGGATTCTTCTATCAGATGGTTGCCGATGCCCACGATGCCGGCGAGCGTCCAACGGCAGCCTTTCCAAGCAGTCATGTAGGTGTGAGTACCATCCTTATGCTACTTGTATGGCAGGCGCGTGCTCGTCGCCTCTTCTTTTGGATGCTACCCATCTATGTATTACTCTGCCTCTCCACGGTCTATATCATGGCCCACTACGCCATCGACGTCCTTGGCGGTTGGCTTTCAGCCATCCTCTTCTACGCTGGTCTGTCGTTTGTTTATCTCAAGGTGAAGGAATGAGTCGTGACATTAAGGCACAAAAAAAGGGACTCCGCTGAGTCCCAACCTTTGTTAACCTTAAATCTAATACTATGAAAAACACGTTGCAAAGATAGAGCAAAAGAGCGTATTATCAAATCATTATGAAGAAATATTCGATGAATTTGTAAATTTATTGATATACATCAATCCAAAAACTATCAAAATGCTATCTTAGAAAAATGGAATAAACTTTAATTAACACGTCATTATTTTGCCCATTCGGAAATAATGCTTACCTTTGCCTTTGACGAAAAACTAATAAGAAATTGGACCACGAGGGATTCCGACATCCGTTATGTCGGGATTCTTTATTTTTTTTGACGTCTGAAAAAACAAACAACGCTACCATAGCGATTGTCTGAAAGCAATAGACAGAGGTAGATTATTACATTTATAAATAACAAACAACAAGAATTATGGCTTACATGTCACAAGAAGGCTACGATAAGATGGTAGCCGAATTGCAGCGCTTAGAAAGCGTAGAGCGCCCCAAGGCATCAGCGGCTATAGCAGAAGCTCGCGACAAGGGCGATTTGAGTGAGAATTCGGAGTATGATGCAGCCAAGGAGGCACAAGCACATCTTGAAGATAAGATCAATCAGATGAAATTGGCCATCCAGGAGGCTAAGATCATCGATACCTCCCGCCTCACAGCCGACAGTGTTCAGATACTCTGTAAGGTGGAGATGACCAACCTAACCACCAATACCAAGATGACTTACACCATCGTGAGTGAGAATGAGGCTGACCTCCGCGCCGGAAAAATCTCTATCAAGACACCTATCGCCCAAGGACTCCTTGGTAAGAAAGTTGGCGATGAGGCTGAAATTACCATTCCACGAGGCACCATCAAGCTCCGCATCGACAAGATCTCTATTGATTAATGTCGCTATGAACAGGAAGCTGATGACAACTCACTGACATCAACCCCCAAAACTACTGCAACAATGGATATATTTTCAAAGATAGCAGCTGGTGAGATTCCAAGCTATAAGTGTGCTGAGAACGACAAGTTCTATGCCTTTCTCGACATCAACCCCCTGGCTAAAGGTCACACCTTGGTCATTCCGCGCCGCGAAGTTGACTATTTCTTCGACCTTGAAGACGAAGAGTTGGGTGAATATCAGGTGTTTGCTAAGCGTGTGGCAGCAGCCATCAAAGAGGCCTTCCCATGCAAGAAAGTGGCTCAGGTGGTCTTAGGACTTGAGGTGCCTCATGCCCATATCCATCTCATCCCCATGAATTCAGAGGCAGATGTAGATTTCAGAAAGGAGAAACTTCATCTCACACCCGAAGAGTTTGAGCAAATAGCAGCCAAGATAAGAGCAGCTATGAAATAAGAAAAGGGGAGGGGAGTTCAGCAGAACTCCTCTCCCCATCTTATCTGTACCTCGTTGACATATTTCCTCACTAATGCCGAGGAATCTTCCTTCGGACAGATGAGCAATACGTTGTCCTTTTCAGCTACTATAAAACCTTCCAGACCATTGATAATTCCCAACTTACCTTTTGGCAACTTAATGACATTTCCGTGACAATGTTCAAGGATAACATTCGAGTCAACCACCACATTATCCTGTCCCTTCACCTGTCCACATTCATAAATGGAATGCCAGGTACCAAGGTCCGCCCATCCGAAGTCGCATATCATCACACACACATCCTCCTTATGATCCATCACGCCATAGTCGATAGATAGATTGGGATAAGAAGGGTAGTTCTCTTGAATAAAAGCTAACTCATCCTCAATGGAATAATCTTTCTTTTCCTTCTCCAAATTCCTCAGCACTTCGGGCAACATGATGTCCATACGCTTGTTGAGATGACCAATATTGGCAAGGAAAAGTCCCGTGTTCCAGTAGAACTCACCGCTCTCCAAAAACATCTGTGCAAACTCCCTTTCAGGTTTCTCCGTAAACGACTGCACGCTATATACCCCCTCTATCTCAGTAGCTTCGCCTAACTGGATATAGCCATATCCAGGCTCTGGTCTTGTGGGCTTGACACCCATTGCCAACACCACATCGTGAGAGGCAACAAACTCCAAACCTCTGATAATATCATTGACAAAAGCCTCTTCATTGAGCACCAACTGGTCTGACGGTGTCACCACTACCCTCGCTTCACTGTTGATTTTCCTTATCCTTGCATGAGCCCATGCTACACTCGGTGCGGTGTTTCGTTGCACAGGTTCTACTAACAGTCTGTTATCAGAAAGATCGGGCAACTGCTCCCTCACAAGTTCTTCATAGTTCTTGTTGGTACAAACAAAGATATTCTCCTTTGGTACTATCTTGAGAAAACGCTTATAAGTAAGTTGTAGCTGAGTGGCACCCACTCCAAAGAAATCAATAAACTGTTTAGGTTTGTTCTCCTTACTGAAGGGCCATAATCTCTTGCCTTTTCCTCCTGCAAGAATCACACAATAGTTATTGTTATTCATCTCCATAGTATAAGTCAATTTGGTTATAGTTCTTATCTGTGCCTCTAAGTTACACAAAACTTTTTAAACAGCCATAAATTCCATTGCAAACCTTCTCACATTTTTAGTTTTTTATCAGAAATGTTTGCCGTTTCAGATTATTTATGTATCTTTGCAACCGCAAAAAGCCCAGATGGCGGAATCGGTAGACGCGCTGGTCTCAAACACCAGTGGAGCAATCCGTGCCGGTTCGACCCCGGCTCTGGGTACGAGGAAAAACGGCTAAGTGACTTTATATCAGCACTTAGCCGTTTTCTTCTTATCCTTACTATGCTCCATTTCATCTCACTGAATTTCATTGCCTATCTGTTGTATCTTATTCTCAATTTTTCATTTTTCATAAATGACATCTATGATGTTTGTAAGCTTTTGATTTCTCGCAGCAAATGTCTGATGGCTGCAAGTGGATGATAGAGTATCATCCTTGGTCCCGCCCAACGCATGACCATCTTGATTCTATCCTTCATCTCTGGTCGATAGCAATGAGTGGGGCATTTCTTGCAGGTTGGCTTATCCTCACCGTAACGGCATCTGTCAAGCCGACTATGGGCATACTCCAACAGTTCCCTGCAACTTGGGCATAGCTCGCCATGTCCTTCGTGCTTCCGGCAATACAGTCGTATCATCTGCTCCACGACATTCTTCTCTTCTTCTATGCGTCGGTTTGTCATAGTTATAGAATTGTGTGCAGATAGACCGCTAAGACAACCTGCAAGATGATTATTACGGGTATGCCATACTTAAATTTCTTATGCATCGTCTTGTGATGCCAAAGTCGCATACCTGCCCATGCTCCTATACTGCCGCCAATGACTGCCATCATCAGCAGTGTAGCCTCTGATATGCGCCATTGATTCTTCTTTGCTTTGTACTTGTCAATGCCATAGAGCGAGAATGACAGGGCGTTGATGGCAAGGAGATAATACATTGAGTATTGATGCATATTCTTTCGGTCATTGTATGATACCTGTTTACTGGGTTATTGCTACTTTAAAGACTCCATCTCGCATCTGCTCAAAGAGTTCGTAGGCCTCCGCTATCCTTGTAAGCGGATCAAGGGCCTAAAGGTTAAATCAAGGGCAAAGATATAGTAATTTTCCGAGAAAAAATCATACCTGAGCAGGATTATTCTCCATTATTCTTTTCAGTTAGTTCTATTGCAAATCATTCTCGAAAGTATGATGCACAAATAAGAATAAACTTACTGCAATTATTTCAATCATATCACTGAAATACATTACTCCAAGACCATCACTATTTTATCAAGTCATCAGACCTCTTTGCACATATCTGATAAGTTGTTAAGAACTAAAAGTCAAATAACAGAAAAGAGAAGGACAAATAGGTAGGATGAAAAAGAGACATAAATCAATTCACATTGGTTGACCCAATAAGGTGATGATTGAGCGTGGTGGAAGAGTGACCGAATTGAGATGATGCAGAGTTTCAATAAGAGACAGTGATTCATTTACATTGTCGGAAGTGCGATAGAGCCTCCATTCCGAAGGCTGTACGCCTTCAACGGAGATGGTCTCAGGGCGCATAGCATAATTGATGATGACAATAATCTGGCTTCCGTCCTCGTTCTTATAGGCAGAACACATCAGTCCGTAGGGGTCTGTTGCACTGTCCGGATTTTGGCTATTGTTGCGAAATACGGCGAGTCGTACTGCTCCCGGGCGGATAAATCGACTGTAATTGCCTAAAGACCACAGTAGCTTGGAATCCACAATAGTGTCAGAAGCCGTCTCAGGTTTTTTGTACTTAAAAAGCAGTCCATCCTTATAGTTACCACCGATGGCTCTCCACCACTGCCAGCTACGCGCATTGGCAAAGACAAGGTCGTGATGAATCATACGAGCTACGTAGAGAGCTGTTTTCATGGTGCGGTCATATCCATTGCCTCCACCTATCTCCTCATCGTTTCCCATCATACACACTTCGCTTTGCCAGAAATCGACACCATATTTTTTCAAGGTATCACGTAGTGCCTTGCGACATTCCTTCATATATTCTACGGGCGTATTGGTCCAATAACTATGCCCTGCCATCAAGCGTGACATTCTTTTCAAATTACCCAAATAGGTGAGGGTGCTATCAGGTGAAAAGAAAGACTGTATCTCATAGCCTCTTTCCGGCCCTGTCATGTGGGTCGACATCATACATCGGTAATCAGATGATTCAGGGATAATTATCCTTGTGGACAGTCCTCTCGACAGCAGTTCATCGTCGAGCAGACGTGTCAGACGGGCTATCTCGTACTTCGTGGCCGGAGTACCTTCCTGTTTCGGACCAATCCAGTTCCAATGTCCGTCTGGTTCGTTGAGGGGCGATAAGTAGTCGAGCCTTATTCCGTGCTCCTTTTCCAATCCTACAACAACATCGGCCATGAATTTTGCGAAAGCCTCATATTTATCCTCTCTAAGGTTGTACGTAGCATCTCTACCGGTATTGGTAGCAAGCCCGTTCTGAGTATAGAATACTGGAGGCGAATTGAGAAAACCCAGGAGATATGGTACACCATGTTTTTTTGCAAGCTTTAGGAAGCTGCATTGTCCCGATTGTTTTGACCAGTCGTAAGTACCGTCAGGATTCAGAAAACACTCAGTGCGTGTGCCATTGTTGATGTAGCTGCTATCACCCTGTTCAACACTACCGGCACCAATATTGAATCGCCATAAACTCAGTCCTATTCCTTCTGGGTTGCCATTGATGTCCATGTCAGAACTGAACAACAGCCTTGCAACATTGTTCTGCACCTGCATAGGCATTTCACCTACAAACCTCATGCTCCAGGCATCGGAGGCTCCAAAACAGTCAATCGTTTGCTTAGTTCCCGATTGACTTACAGTGAAATTTATTACTTGTTTCGCTGATATCGACAGGCTTGACAAGACACAAAGGAGTAAGGTGATTCTATTTATTCTCATAGTTGGTTAGGATTGATATGCCAAACGGATCATCATCATCTTTTTTACAAAAGTAATCATTTTATTTCTGATGGCCAACACTGATGCTAACGATTTGGGGTTAGAACATCATTATTCTCACGCTCATCCTGGCACTTTCTCTTTGCGCCTGTACAAAGAAGAAAGAAAACAGGCCCTTTGCCATCCAGGGAGTATGGATATTGGAGAGGATAAAGAATTACGATGGACAAGAAACTAAATACAATAATGAGAATAACTCTCAATGGCTTCGCATCTATGACGACAGCTGCTTCTATGAATGTAAACATCCCAAAACAATCATCATTCATGGAAAAGAATCATGTAAAGAGAATTGCAACTATCGCTGCAATCATGTTAATCACTATGGTTAACGCAACAAAGAGTTTAATTTTTCTTGCCTACCAACCAGTTCCAGGCAATGACGATGAAAATGGTCCATAATATAATCTGCATAGTGGGAGAGGGGATTAGTTGTTTGACTTGCCCGAGACAATGGTCTTGATGTCGTTGAGCTTATTAAGGGCTTCCATAGGTGTGAGATGATTGATGTCGAGACCATGAATCTCATCGCGTATTTGGCAAAGCACAGGGTCATCCAACTGGAAGAAAGAGAGCTGATAACCTTCTCTGCTCTGTGAGATGGCTGTTGTGGGTTTTGCTGACTTACCCACTTGGGCATTCTCATCCTCCAATTGTTTCAAGATGGTAGTAGCACGCTTCACAATGCTCTTTGGCATACCGGCTATCTGTGCCACATGAATACCGAAAGAGTGTTCGGAACCTCCGGCCACGAGTTTGCGAAGGAAGATCACTTTGCCATCCACCTCTTTCACACTCACATTATAGTTCTTTATGCGTTTGAAGGTCTTTTCCATCTCGTTGAGCTCATGATAATGGGTAGCAAAGAGTGTGCGTGCCTGAGCTTTTGGGGTCTCATGCAAATATTCCACTATGGCCCATGCGATGGAGATGCCATCGTAGGTGCTGGTGCCACGTCCCAATTCATCGAAGAGCACTAATGAGCGCGGAGTGACATTGTTGAGGATGTTTGATGCCTCGGTCATCTCCACCATAAACGTTGATTCTCCAAGTGAGATATTGTCGCTTGCACCCACACGTGTGAATATTTTGTCCACCAATCCTATTTTAGCGCTCTCTGCGGGCACATAACATCCCACTTGAGCCATGAGTACAATGAGTGCCGTTTGTCGCAACAGTGCTGATTTACCTGCCATATTGGGTCCGGTAATCATCATTATCTGTTGAGTTTCTTTGTTGAGCAGAATATCGTTAGGCACATAATGACTTCCCACTGCCAACCGTTTCTCTATTACCGGATGTCGTCCCTGACAGATGTCAATAGTCATCGTATCATTCACCTCCGGCTTTACATAATGGTTCTCTTCAGACACTTTGGCAAAGGAGAGCACACAGTCTATCTGAGCCAGCAGAGAAGCGTTAGTCTGTATCTGTCTGATAAAACCTTGCATGTAGTTGACGAGCTCATTGTAAAGTTGTCCTTCAAGAATGAGTATTTTATCTTCGGCTCCAAGAATCTTCTCCTCATATTCCTTCAATTCTTGTGTGATATAACGCTCTGCCTGTGCCAGTGTCTGTTTTCTCACCCAATCAGCCGGTACCATTTCCTTATAGAGATTGCGCACCTCAAGATAATAACCAAAAACGTTGTTATAACCAATCTTCAAACTGCTGATACCCGTTTGTTGTGCTTCACGCTCTTGAATCTTCAACAGATAGTCTTTTCCATTATAGGCCATCTGTCTCAACTCATCCAGTTCCTGATGAAAACCTTCTTTGATGACTCCTCCTTTATTCACCATCTGCGGCGCTTCATCACTTATCTCTTTCTCTATTCTCTCACGCAGGTCTTCACAAAGAAACAGTTGTTCTCCTATCTTCTGCAACACGGCATTATCAGCCTTTACACAAGCCTCTTTGATGGGAACCAAAGCAAATAGTGCCTGTTTGAGTTGCAAGACTTCACGAGGTGATACACGTCCAACAGCCACTTTAGAGATGATGCGTTCCAAATCGCCTAATCGCTGTAACTGATCGTCAAGAGTGATAGCCAGCTGATTGTCCGACTTTAAGCTTTCTACCACTTCCAACCTGCTGTTGATGGCCTTTATATCATTAAGAGGAAAGACAAGCCATCGTCTCAACAATCGTCCACCCATGGGTGTCACCGTTCTATCTAATACAGACAAGAGAGTCGTTCCACCTTCCTGCATGGGGGATATGATTTCAAGACTGTTAATGGTGAAACGGTCAAGACGCACATATCGTTCTTCATCAATGCGAGACAGTGAACAAATATGACTGATATGCTCATGCTGTGTCATCTCAAGATACTGAAGAATGGCACCTGCTGCTGTCACTCCAAGATAAAAGTTTTCAACGCCAAATCCTTTCAGATTCTCCACACCGAAATGTTTCTGCAACTTCTGCCGTGATGTCTGTTCTACAAACACCCAGTCATCCAGTTCGTAAGTATAGGTTTTACAACTGAAATGCTCATCATAGATAGGTCTGTTTCCACGCTCAAACAATATTTCCTTAGGTTGAAAATTGATGAGCAGTTTGTCAATATCCTCCGTATTACCTTCACTGACAAAGAACTCACCTGTTGAGATATCAAGAAAAGCCACGCCACACTTATTGTCACCCTTCTTCTTTGTTGACAGAGGGAAAGCCAGTGCTGCTAAGAAGTTATTTTCTTTGTGATTGAGCACATTATCAGTCATAGCCACACCCGGTGTCACAAGTTCTGTAATACCTCTCTTCACCAGTTTCTTAGTGAGTTTAGGATCTTCCAACTGATCACAGATAGCTACACGTTTTCCTGCTCTCACAAGCTTGGGCAAATAGACATCAAGTGCATGATAAGGAAATCCTGCCATTTCCGTCCCTCCCTTGTTACGTCGGGTGAGCGTGATGCCAAGAATCTTTGCTGCCACCACAGCATCTTCGCAGTAGGTTTCATAGAAGTCGCCACAGCGAAACAACAAAACAGCATCAGGATGCTTGGCTTTCAGTTGATAGAACTGCTTCATCATCGGAGTCAGTTCCTGTTCTTTATTTGTCATCAGAGGTGTTCTATTAGAAATTGACAGATGCAAAAATACAAAATTTTTTTTCTTCTACCTTCCTTTTACACTTAGTTTTTGAATAATACAATAATGTATGACATCAAAATACCCTTCTCAACCTGTTCTCCTACCATCATTTCCTATGAAGAAGAAAAATTGTGGAAAACTATGTGGATAAGTGTGTGTATAACCCTTGAAAAACTATTTCATAACTATTTCATTATCCATGGTGAACATCCATCAGAGGGATATCCACCCACTTATTGCGCAGTTTTAAGTAAGATTTCCACTCAACATTGACGAAAAAAGATATAAACTTAGTAATTTTGCACCAAAGTTGATGATTGTGGATAAATGCTTCTATCAACTGATAATGAGCTAATAACTATCCACAGGGATGGTGAATAAACCAATTTCTGATGGGGATAATGGAATATGCAAGCATTAAGTCAGAAAGTTTTCCACACTATCCACAGCATATCATCTCTATCATTCTCTTTTTAAATTCAAAATAAGAAAAAAATATTAATGATATGATGCCGAATAAAGAATGGGAAGAAAAAGGTTTTATTGATGAACCTGCTACAGGAGTGAATAACCTGAAAGAAGAAATAAAACGATTGTGTGAAGAGAAGAATGCTGTCATTCTGGCTCACTACTATACACAGGGAGACATACAGGAAGTGGCCCATTTCATAGGTGATTCGTTGGCATTGGCTCGTAAGGCTGCTGAGACCGATGCAAAGATTATTGTGATGTGCGGTGTGCATTTCATGGCCGAAACCTGTAAGATTCTCAGTCCGGAGAAAAAGGTGTTGGCACCTGACCTCAATGCCGGTTGTTCTTTAGCTGACAGCTGCAAGGCTGAAGATCTCAAGAAGTTCAAGGAAGAGCATCCTGGCTATCAGGTGGTAAGTTATGTCAACACAACGGCTGCTGTCAAGGCACTCACCGATGTGGTAGTGACCAGTGGCAATGCTAAACAGATAGTAGATACCTTCCCTAAGGATGCTCAACTCATCTTTGGTCCCGACTATAACCTCGGCAGTTATATCAACGCTGTCACTGGGCGTGAGATGTTGCTTTGGCAAGGAGGTTGTCATGTGCATGAGCGTTTCTCTGTTGAGGCGATAGTAAAGATGAAGAAAAAGCATCCTCAGGCTCTTGTATTGGCTCATCCAGAGTGTAAGGGTCCGGTGTTGAAGGTAGCTGATGTCGTTGGTTCAACAGCTGTCTTATTGAAATATGCTGTTGAGCATCCTGACAATGAGTATATCGTTGCTACCGAGGCAGGTATTTTGCATGAGATGCAGCGCAAGTGTCCTTCTACATCGTTTCTTCCTGTTCCTCCCGAGGTGAGCGAGGCCACTGTTGGCTGTTCATGCAATGAGTGTCAGTATATGAAGATGAACACCATGCTGAAACTCTATAACACACTCAAATATGAATGGCCAGAGGTAGATGTAAAGGAAGAAGTAGCCCGTGAGGCAGTGAAACCCATAGAGAGGATGCTTGAGCTCAGTTGATGACATAATCATTCTTATCATGACGAATTCTTCTCCAAAAATAGCAGTACTCATTCCTTGTTATAATGAGGCATCGACCATAGCAAAGGTAGTGAGCGATTTTAGGTCAGCCTTGCCTGAAGCTACTGTATATGTCTATGACAACAATTCTACTGATCATACCTCTATGGAGGCCTCAAAAGCTGGAGCAGTAGTATGTAATGAATATCGTCAGGGCAAAGGAAATGTAGTGAGAAGTATGTTTCATGATATTCAAGCCGACTGTTACCTCATGGTGGATGGTGATGACACTTATCCGGCCATTGAGGCGCGACAGTTATGCGATAAGGTGCTTAATGAGGGATATGATATGGTGATAGGTGACAGATTGTCTTCCACCTATTTCAAAGAGAACAAACGTCCTTTTCATGGTGTAGGAAATTTGATGGTGAGGTATCTCATCAATCGTTTTTTTCAAAGCAATGTGAGAGATATAATGACTGGATATAGGGCATTTAGCCGATTGTTTGTAAAGAATATTCCTATTCTGTCTAAGTCATTTGAAATAGAAACAGAGATGACTCTTCATGCTTTAGACAAGAATTATAGGATAGCTGAAGTGCCCATCACCTATCGTGACCGCCCAATAGGAAGTTTATCCAAGCTCAGCACTTTCAAAGATGGAATGGAAGTGATAGCAATGATGTTCCGTTTATTTAGAGATTACAAGCCATTTCTCTTCTTTTCTATTATTTCTGTCGTTGTTTTGCTTATAGCAATAGCCTTGTTCATTCCTGTGTTTATTGATTATCTTCACACTGGTTTGGTATTGCGATTCCCAACGTTGATAGTATCTTGTTTCATGATGCTTTTGGCTATGCTATTATTTGTATGTGGACTCATACTCGAGGTGATAGCCAATAAGAACAAACAGTTGTACGAACTATTGCTTCACAGACAATAGGATGATTATCCTTTTTTTACTCTCATCTTTCTGATGAAGAGTAGATAGGCAAATATAGATGCCATAAATACCCGCCAAACAAACCAATGATGAATAACGGAGTGATTGCGTAGTATGAGACACCAGAAGAAGGGGAGGGCTGCAACTAACAAAAGCATACTGTGATGGATGAATTCTTGGCTGTTCTTTCTGTAAAGAATGATATTAAACACGATGAAAAGCAGTGTGAAGAATAATAGAACAGTAAGCAGCAATGGATAATCGAGAAGGAAAGTGAAAATCCCTTTTAATGACATATCAACATTTTCATAGATTGTTGACGTGCGCATTGATGCCTGTTGAAGAGCATCGCTCAGTTGATAATCTACAGTCCAGTGAGCCAACAGCCATTTATTTATCCATATAGTGGCGTAGCCGAAGCACCAGGCGACAATACTTTTAAGTGTTGACAGCCATTTTTCTTTTGTTGTTTCATTGGATTGATATAGTGCTATGCTGAGTGGAATAGACAGGGTGAGCAATGGGGTGGTGAGTAGATCGAAAAAAGAAGTGATGCCACCTATGATAACCATTGGTAATAAGAGCTGTCTAACGCTATTAAAACGCCGTTTATACACTATTAGAATACAATACGAGAATGTGATGATGAAGGTGGTGGAAAATTGCAATGAGAGTGGAATGATCCACAAATTGAAAACTAATGAGCAGAAAAGAAATGTTCCAAGAAGATACTTATCTCCATATTTATATAAGGTATAACATAAGAAAATGAAGAGACAACTGATAAATAGGGTGAGTATTATCCGTATGCCTTGATAGTCGGTGAGGGTGAGCAGGGGACGGAGCAGCACAAGATATCCATGCCAGTATCGTTCATAATCAACGGGGATAAGATGATCATATTGATTGTTACAAAGTTGATAGTTAGCTTCGAGGATATTGATTCTTCCTCCCTCTTCTAAATGATAAGTGGTCTTCATTGCTGAAGAAACGGGATGCTTATTATCCACTCCTGCCGCAATGTTCATCATTAGCGCATCGGTGAAGTTATCTAATCTGAAGAGAAAAAAATTACATATCTTATGTTTGATACCTTCTTCTTCTATGAGTTTGGTTGATTGAAGAACGTTAGATTTGATGTTGTTGCTGGGAATGAAACATGCAGCTGATACTAACAGGAAAAAGATAATGGTCATTGCCAGCACGGCAGTAGCAGAGGAAAGGCAAGTGGAAAATGCACGTTTCATCATGTTGATTGTCTTTACCTGATAATCGCTACCTTGCATACTGTTCCTTTTTTTCCGTCACTTTTGGCAGTCATCACCATATATACGCCTGCCGCCACACGGTTACCCTTCAGATCGCATCCGTTCCAAACGTAAGTTCCTCCTGTGCTTCTTCCTTGATTGATCAATGCACCGTTGGCACTGACAATTTTTACATCAGCATCAAAGGAGAGACCTGTGATGGTGATGAGTCCATGATATTCGGGCGTTACAGGGTTGGGATAGGCCCAGACATTGTCTTTGTCCATCTCTTCATTGGTGTCTGTGGCATCGCTCATATAAGAGCATAGACCTTTGTCGGTGCCAATAAAGACCTCTCCTGTTCTGCCATCAATGGCTATAGATTCAACGGTGTTGGAGAGTAACATGCTGTTTGAAGTGAGGAAATGGTGTATCTGTGTCATGTTGTCTTCGCTAATGAGATAGACACCATTATCGTTTGTTCCAAACCATTTTCTTCCTGCTCCGTCTATAGCCATGCAGGTGATATCTACATTGTTGAGCAAATAGTCGGCATAGTTGGTACCGTCGTTTCTCGGCACTTTCACCTGAGTAAAGACGGCATTGTCGTTGGTTATTTCCGAACGATAGAGTAGGAGAGGACCTTGTGAAGTGCCTACCCAAAGGTTTTCGTCTCTGTCGGTTATCACACATCTCACTCCCTTGGAGATGATAAGCGTACTACCATCCTGATTGGTGAAGGAGGAAAAAGTTTTCTTTCCTCCTGTATCGGGTTGATAACAGTGGAGTGCAGGTTTTCTCCAGTCATTGTTGACAAACCAAAACAGTCCATGACTGTCGAACATAGCACACTCAAGATTCTCGTTGGTACGGTCAGTGAGCGTCAATCCAAGCGCTTTCCATTGTCCTTCGCTGTTCATCTGGTGCAATGCTTCGTTCACCATACCATTCAAGCACCATAATGTTCCTTGGTTATCAAAACATAATCCCTGTACAATGTTATAGTTTTTATCAGTATTAAAGACCGAGAGTAGGCTACTGTTATCATAAGTATAATGTTTAACGAACTTACCGTTGTTAAACTCATAGACACCGGTGCGTCCGGCAGCAAACACATGATTCGGATCATCGGGTGCTGCATCTGCCACGTTGATGTCCACATACTCCAATCCTTTGCCTATTTCACTTGTTTCCTTATCATCACATACCTGCCATTCGCCTTCTTTTAGAATCTGCACACATCCCGGACGGAGCAGATCGTAAACCACGCCGTAGCCACCTCCTGTGGTATAGAGTCGGTTGTGTTTGAATCTCATTGAACCGAAATAGTTGTATTTGGGTCCTCCGGGATTTAAGGTTTTCACCAGGTCTATGTTATCTTGATAGTCGGTGAGATCTTCTTTCAGACATTCAGGGTCATATTGACTTGTAAACTGCCAGTTATTAGGGTCGATGAGATTGTCTTGCATGGAGGCTTTCATCACCCCATTGTTTGTTCTGGCATAGATGATGTTGCCGCTTACACCCACTTTGGTGACAGCTGTTCCGAGATGATAGGTTTCACTCACTTCAGCTGCACTCACGTTGAGTTTCACCACACCGAAATTGGTTGCAAGGAAAGCATAACGGTCAAAGATAGTAATAGCATTCACCGTTTTGTCATCAGTCATATTCTTGTTGTAGAGATCAGCCACATTGATGGCCATTCCTTCAGTATCGACAAGGTCAATATTGCTGTTCTGATAAACTACTACCAATCTCTTTCCTATCTTACTCCATGCTATTTTAGTGATGAAGGTGTCGTTGAGACCATTGGTACGGTCGAGGGTGAGAATGCTTTGGTCGGCTTTATTATAGATATATAGATCGTTGGAAGCTCTCACAAAGAGTTTATTGCCTGCAGCGGCTATCTGTTGTGGTTCATGATAGGACATATAGGCACGCCATGTACCTATTTGGGCATCAGCATTCGGTGAGTTGAAGAGCAAGACTATAAAAAGAAGAGATATACAAAGTCGACGATTCATAACATTTGATTATGTAAATGACTTCCGAGATGAGAGGTATATTAGTAGTGAGATGTTTTCAGAAACTCCACCAGTTTCTTTACAGCCCTGGCACGATGACTGATAGTGTTTTTTATCTCATTGCCCAGTTCGGCAAAGGTCAGGTCATATCCTTCGGGAAGGAAAATGGGATCATAACCGAAGCCTTCTCCTCCTCTGCGCTCAGTGATGATGGTTCCCTCCACGATGCCTTCAAAGAGATGTTTGATGGGTTGCTCACATGTCTTTCCTTTGAGCAAGAGTGCAATGACAGTGCGGAATCGTGCTTTGCGGTTGTTTTCACCGTTCATGTTTTCCAGCAATTTAGTCATGTTGGCCTCGCTATCATGTCCATCACCTCCGGCATAGCGGGCACTATAGACACCTGGAGCACCATCAAGGGCATCTACTTCCAATCCCGTATCGTCTGCAAACACACTTAATCCATAGTGGTCATAGATATATTGGGCTTTTTGCAGGGCATTTTCTTCCAATGTCTTTCCAGTCTCAGGGATGTCTGTATCACATTGAATGTCCCGCAATGAGAGCACCTCTATCTCAGAACCGAGTATATCCCTTATTTCAGAGAGTTTATGACTATTGTTTGTGGCAAATATAATCTTCATTCTTTTTTCTTTTTTATCTTTACTTTGATTGAATCGAATCCCTCACCATAGACACCTATCACCGAACTCTGACTGACAAAGGCGTTGGGGTCTATCGACTTTACGATGCGGAATATATGCAGGCTTTCGCGCTTTTTGGCCAGTAGGCAGATAACCTTGGTAGGTTTTCCTGTGTACCAGCCGTGGCCGTCGAGGATGGTTAATGTGTGGTCGGTGGTACGGGTAATGGCAAAAGCTATTTCCTGGTATTTCTTTGAGAAGATGAGAAACTGCACCGACTGCCGTTGCCAATACATCACATAGTCGAGCATCAGACACTCTATCACCATTGTACACAGACCAAAGACCACTTTCTTGCAACGCACATCAAGAGCACCGAATGTGTCAATAAACAGACAGCTACCAATGATGCAAAGATCTATCATGATGAGTGCCTTGCCCATGGTGATGTTGTGAAACTTGTTCAATACGGCAGCCACAATGTCTGTTCCGCCCGTACTGCCGTTGTTGAGAAAGACAATGGCCAAGGCTGTGCCTGTGAGCATACAGCCAATGACCAACGACATGAAATCGTTGCCTTCGCCCATCATGCGGAGAAAACTCCCGTCTTCCTGTCGAAGTATGTTTTGAGCTACTTCCAAGAAAAAGGTTAGCAAGAAGGTGGCATAGATAGTCTTGGTGAGAAACTTCCAGCCGAGAATCTTCAGTGCTGCCATTATAAGGATGGCATTGATGAGAAAGAACGTGTATTGAACAGGGAAGCCCGTGGCATAGAATACGATGGCCCCGACACCCGAAATACCGCCCGTCACAATCTCGTATGGCAACAGGAAAACAGTGAAGCCAAACGTATAAAGCAACAGTCCGAGGGTGATATTCAGATAGTCCTTTATCTCATAAAGAAGATCTCGGCGAGTCATGAAGAGAATTTTATTTTACTACCACATTGACAATTCGTCCTTTCACTACAATCACCTTCACTACCTGTTTTCCTTCTATGTAGCGTTGCGATTTTTCGTCAGCCAGCACAGTTTCTCTGATGGTGTTCTCATCGGCATCAGCAGCAAAAGCCATTTGGAAACGTGCTTTTCCATTAAAGGAGATAGTGAGTTGCACCTGACTCTCTACCAAATAGGCTTCGTTGTATTCAGGCCAGCGTGCATCACATACACTTCCTTCACCACCATATATCTCCCACAACTCTTCTGCCACATGGGGAGCAAAAGGAGCGAGAAGTACAGTGAAGGTCTTGAAGATTTCGCGGTTGTGGCATTTCAGCTGGCTGAGCTCGCTCAGGCAGATCATGAAGGCAGAGATACTGGTGTTGTAACTGAAGTGTTCGATGTCCTGACTCACTTTCTTGATGAGCTTATGCAGCGACTTCAGTTCTTCGGCTGTAGGTGTCGAGGTAATGTCGTCGGCTGCAATGGCCTGTGACCAGAACTTTTTCAGGAAGCGATGACAACCATCTATACCATTGGTGTCCCAGGGTTTCGACTGCTCCACAGGACCGAGGAACATCTCATAAAGACGCAGGGTATCGGCACCGTAACGCTCGACAATCATATCGGGATTCACCACGTTGAACATCGATTTGGACATCTTCTCCACAGCCCATCCGCAAACATATTTGCCGTCTTCGAGAATAAACTCGGCATTGTTATATTCAGGACGCCATGCTTTGAAAGCTTCAATATCGAGGAGGTCGGCATGAACAATATTCACATCCACATGGATGGGTGTTACATCACTATAGTTGTCCTTCAGTCCAAGTGAAACGAAGAGTGGTGCCGTGCGACCCTCTTCGTTCACACGATACACAAAATTGCTTCGTCCTTGAATCATTCCCTGGTTAACGAGTTTCTTGAAAGGCTCGTCAGCACAGGAGTAGCCACTGTCATAAAGGAACTTGTTCCAGAAGCGGGAGTAGATGAGGTGACCTGTGGCATGTTCTGTTCCTCCCACATAGAGGTCAACATTCTGCCAATACTCATCTGCCTCCTTGCCTACAAGTGCTTTCTTGTTGTGAGGATCCATATAACGGAGATAGTAGGCTGATGAACCTGCAAACCCCGGCATAGTACAGAGTTCCAGAGGGAACACTGTCTTATGGTCTATCAAGTCCTTGCTCACCACCTCTTCCTTGATGGTGTCCCAAGCCCATATCTTTGCGCGTCCAAGAGGTGGTTCTCCACTCTCAGTGGGTTTATACTCATCAATTTCAGGCAACAGCAGAGGCAGTTTGTCTTTGGGTATCATATAGGGCATATCATCCTTATAATAGACAGGGAAGGGTTCGCCCCAATAACGCTGACGACTGAAGATAGCATCACGCAGACGGTAGTTCACTTTCACCTGACCCAATTGATGAGTTGTCACATATTTCTTTGTGGCAGCAATGGCTTCTTTCACTGTCAGTCCGTTGAGCACCAGTCCTCCTTCTTTCTGGCAAGCGCCTGCCTTAGGACTATTGCAGACAATGCCCTCCTTGGCATCATAGCTCTCTTCGCTCACATCGGCTCCTTCTATCAGCGGGATGATGGGTAGCTGATAGGTTTTGGCAAAAGCATAGTCACGGGAATCATGGGCAGGCACAGCCATGATGGCTCCTGTGCCATAACCGGCCAGCACATAATCGCTCACCCAGATGGGCACATCCTCACCTGTGAAGGGATTGATGGCGTAAGCACCTGTGAAGACACCAGTCATCTTGCGGTCGCTGATACGGTCGCGCTCGGTGCGTTTTTTTGTTCGCTCGATATAAGCCTCCACCTCTGCTTTCTGTTCAGCGGTGGTCACCTGAGCAACATATTCGCTCTCGGGAGCCAGCACCATGAAGGTGACACCGAAGATGGTGTCTGCACGTGTAGTGAAGATTCTTATATTCAGTTCATCATTACCTTTCAGTTTGAAGTCCATCTCTGTACCCTCGCTCCTGCCTATCCAGTTGCGTTGGGTTTCTTTCAGAGAGTCGGTCCAATCGATGGTCTCCAGTCCGTCAAGAAGTCGCTGGGCATAGGCAGAGACACGCAGACACCACTGGCGCATCTTCTTCTGCACCACGGGATAGCCGCCACGTACACTTACTCCGTCAACCACCTCGTCATTGGCCAGCACCGTTCCTAACTGGGCACACCAGTTCACCATGGTCTCACCGAGGTAGGCAATGCGGTAGTTCATCAGCACCTCCTGCTTCTTTTTCTCCGAGAAGGCGTTCCATTCCTTTGCTGTGAAATGGAGTTCCTCGCTACATGCGGCGGAGATATTCTCCGTTCCCATCAGTTCAAAATGCTCGATGAGTTTGATGATGGGCTGTGCTTTCTGTGATGCCAGACTGTAATAGCTTTTGAACATACGGATGAATGCCCACTGCGTCCAGTGATAATAGTCGGGGTCGCAGGTGCGCACTTCGCGGTCCCAATCAAAAGAGAAGCCTATCTTGTCGAGCTGCTCACGATAGTGATTGATGTTCTGCACAGTGGTCACCTCGGGATGCTGACCCGTCTGGATGGCATATTGTTCGGCAGGCAGACCATAGGCATCATAGCCCATGGGGTTGAGTACGTTGAAACCTTGCAGGCGTTTATAGCGGGCATAGATATCACTGGCGATATAACCCAAGGGATGACCAACATGCAGTCCGGCACCGGAAGGGTAGGGGAACATGTTGAGCACATAGAACTTTTGCTTCTGCTTGTCTTCTTTCACCTGATAGGTTTTCTTCTCGGCCCATTGCTGTTGCCATTTCTGTTCGATTTCTCTAAAATTGTATTCCATTGTTATTTCTTGTTTTTGTTTTCTCAGAAGAATTTATTTGTATCAGTCATCTATAGGGGCAAACCATCCTGACAGGGCATGCCTCGCCTACTGTTTATTTGCGGCAAAGATAATAATAATAGGTGAAAGGACAAAGAAATGGTTTTAAAAAGCGTTGATAGACAGAGCAAGTAGCGTTAATAAAATCTTATTTTTCGGCTGTCATCATATTTTCATTTTCATTTTATTGTCAATCATTGTTTTTTTGAGTATATTTGCCGACATAATAAACGAATATATTCATTTAAAAAAGT
>JAHAZN010000060.1 GCA_018385335.1 Prevotella sp. | reverse complement strand
CGTTTTCTCGCCATGGCAATGACTGAGCAAGTTCATCATTGCTCATATGGCTTAACGAAAACGTTCCATTTCATGGCACGTTTTCTCGCCATGGCAAAGCTCAAGCAAGCTTAGCTCTGCTCATTTGGCTTAACGAAAACGTTCAATTATAATATACCAGAGCGAGGATGGTAATACACGCATTGAGGTTAAGCTTGAAAACGAGACAGTTTGGCTTACTCAACAGCAATTGTGTGATTTGTATCAGACATCTCGCACAAACATAGTGGAGCATATACAACATATTTACGAAGATGGGGAACTGGAAGAATCTGCAACCTGTCGGAAATTCCGACAGGTTCGTCAGGAAGGTTCCAGAATGGTCGAAAGAGAGTTACCATACTATAATCTCGATATGATTATATCCCTTGGTTATCGTGTTAGGAGCAGAGTCGCAACTCACTTTCGCAAATGGGCAACAGAGCGTTTGAAAGAATACATAATCAAAGGCTTTGCTATGGATGATGAACGCCTAAAACAACTTGGAGGCGGTAACTATTGGAAGGAACTTCTTGACCGCATTCGAGACATTCGTTCAAGCGAGAAGGTAATGTATCGCCAGGTTCTTGATTTATATGCCACAGCTGTAGATTATGACCCTAAGAGCGATTGGTCAATTGAGTTTTTCAAAATCGTTCAAAACAAGTTGCATTTTGCAGCACATGGACATACGGCTGCTGAGATTATCTTTGAAAGGGCTGATGCTGAGAAGGATTTTATGGGCATGAGTAATTTTAAGGGAGATTGGCCGACTCTACGAGAGGCTAAGATCGCAAAAAACTACCTTACTCCTGATGAACTAAAGATTCTAAACAACATTGTATCAGGTTAATATGTGGGACGCCGTCTCACATATTTGCATTTTTCTGTTCTTGACTGTTTTTTTGCCTTGGTGTGGGCAAAGAATGGGGGGATGGGGAATGGGGGGTTAGCCTAAGGTGATGTTCTCTACCTCTACATGCTCATGGAGGAAGAGTTGGGCTGACTCGCGGAATTTGTCGGGGTTCTCGGTGGTGAGATAGCGCACGCTGGCGTGCTTCGTGCAGCGGCGCTCCATCTCTGGATGACGATGGAGGTAGGTCTGAAGACTGCCAGCCACAAAGTCGCCCTGGGCGATGATGCGGATGCCTGATGGGACGTATTTCTTTATCTTAGGCATGAGAAGAGGATAGTGGGTGCAACCTAAGATGATGGCATCGATGGCGGGGTCGAGGGCCATGAGCTGGTCGATGCGTTTCTTGACAAAATAGTCGGCACCGGGACTGTCAGCCTCGTTATATTCTACCAGAGGTACCCAGAAGGGACAGGCTACACCGCTCACCGCGATATCGGGGTATTGCTTCTTTATCTCTAATGTGTAGCTCTCACTCTTGATGGTGCCCTCGGTGGCTAACACACCTACATGACGGGAGGTGGTGAGCTGACCTATCACCTCTGCTGTGGGACGGATGATGCCTAACACTCTGCGCTGGGGGTCGATGAGGGGGAGGTCGTGCTGCTGTATGGAACGTAGGGCTTTGGCGGAGGCGGTATTGCAGCCGAGGATGACCAACTGGCATCCTTGTTCGAAGAGTTTGAGTACGGCCTGACGGGTAAACTCATAGACCACATCGAAAGAGCGGGTGCCATAGGGCGCACGGGCATTGTCACCGAGGTAGAGGTAGTCGTACTGCGGCAACAACTGACGGATTCCATGAAGGATGGTTAGTCCTCCATAACCTGAATCGAAGATTCCTATGGGACCTTGACTTTCGCTGCGCATGATGCTGGGTGGGACGTAGGATAGATACTACGGACAGAGGGTGGCTTTCACCAGGTCGTTGAGGTCGATGCCCTGAGCGGGATTGATGTATGGACAGGCATTGTTGTCGGTGTTGATGATAAAGGCGAGTTTCTTATCTTCAGCTATCATCTTCAGCACGGCATTGAGGGTGTCATACAGTGGGGACATGGCATCGCGCTCAGCCATCTCCAAGAGGCGTTTGCTCTCTTCCTTGAAAGCAATGTTCTTGGTCATGAGTTCCTGCAGCTCCATCTGTCGCTTCTCCAAAATGCTCTTGGGGAAGTCGCGCTGACCCTCGAGGAAGGACTCATACTTGGCGTTGAAATCTTTCTCCACGCGCTGAGCTTCTTCTTCGTATTTGGCCTTGAGACGCTTGATGTTCTCCTGTGCCACGGTGTATTCGGGCATCGAGGTCAACACACCTTGATAACTGATGTAACCAAACATCAGTATGGGGGCTGCCGACTGGGTTGCCACGCCCTCAGAGGCGGGCACAACGGTCTGGGCCTCTGAGGGGGTAAGCATCACTGCTGCAAAGAGTGCAAGCAATAATCGTTTCATATCAACAATTGTTTGTATTGAGTTTGCTCAATTATTTCAGACCTAACTTGGCTTTCACCTGAGCGGTAACATCGGTGCTGAGGGTGGTACTGATGTAAGGTACACCGCTGTTGGTGTCCATCACATAGACATAACCGCCTTCCTGACCTACGGCCTTGATGGCATCTACCACCTTCATGGTGATGGCCTGCATCTTCTCCTGTGAAGCCTTGGAGAGCGCCTGCTGGTTGTCTTGGAAGCTCTGCTGTATCTTCTGCTGCATCTCGGTAAGCTCTTGCTCGCGACGCTGCTTGATGTTCTCAGGCAGGGTCTGGGCGTTGGCCTCATAGTCTTTTACCTTCTTGGTAAACTCTTCCTGCATGCTCTTGAGGTCGGCTTCATACTGCTGCTGGAGTGCGTCTATCTCGGTTTTTGCCTTGGTGTATTCGGGCATCACCTGGATAATCTCTTGTGCGTTGACATGTCCAAACTTCTGTGCGAGGACAGTGAGGGGAGCGCACATTAAAAGCATAAAAACTACTTTTTTCATTTCTTTGTTGTTTTTGTTTTATTATTTGATAATTGTTTATATTACGTCGTTAGTCACCTCTATAGTGGTTCTACGTTTCTGACCTTACCGGGGGGTGCCGATTCATCTTTTCCTCCTAGGGCGTAGTGGTTGCTGCCCTTTCAAGGCGGAGGGCGACAGTGTGGCTCTTAAGGGTTATCTGCCGTAGCCGAGTTTGTCGAGCACCTCGTTGGAGATATCGGCCTTGGGACTGCCGAAGATGATGCCACTGTCGCTGGCTCTATCGAGCACTAACTGGTAGCCTCGCTGGTCGGAGATGTCCTTCACGGCGTTGTAGATCTCCTCGTGGATGGGTGACATCAGGGCCGTGCGCTTCTTAAAGAGTTCACCCTCGGGACCGAAATACTTCTTCTTCAGTTCTGCGGCTTCCTTCTCCTTTGCCATGATGGCATCCTGTTTCACCTTCTTCTGCTCCTGAGAGAGAAATACTACCTCGTTCTGATAGTTCTTATAGAGGGTCTGTGCCTCTAAGGAGAGTGCCTCTACCTCTGCCTGCCATTTCTTCGACACCTGATTGAGCTGCTCGTTGGCACGCTCATAGGCGGGGATGTTCTTGAGGATATACTCCATATCGACAAGGGCAAACTTCTGGGCATTGACCATCATGCCGGTGATGAGCATGAGCATCATGAGGATTATCTTTCTCATAGTTGTATGTTTTTGATGGTGGGTCACCGTCGGACCTTTTATCGTTATTGCTATCATATATTATTAAGGTGTGCGGGCGACTTAGAACTCCTGTCCGAGGATGAAGTGGAACTGACTGCCTCCCTTCGTTCCTGTAGAGAGGGCTTTGTCGAAACCGTATGCCCAGTCGATACCCATCAGTCCGACCATGGGCAGGAAGATGCGGACACCAAGACCTGCTGAGCGCTTCATGTCGAAGGGGTTGAACTCCTTGGTCTCATACCATGCGTTACCACCTTCTACGAAGCCGAGGCCATAGATGGTGGTGTTGCCTAACATGAAGGGATAGCGTAGCTCCATGGTGAAGCGGTCGTAGGCGTAGCCGGCAGAGGAGTAGGGTGTGAGCGAACCATTCTCATAACCGCGCAGACCGATGGTCTCCTGGGCGTAGCTTGATGAATAACCGCTCATGCCGTCACCTCCCATATAGAAGGTCTCGAAAGGCGACTTCTTATACTTGTTATAGGCTCCGAGCAGACCGAGCTCGACGCGTGTCATCAGCACAAGACACTTGGCACCGTTGGTGAGGGCAGTGAAGGTGCGACTCTTCATCTTCCACTTGTGATATTCTATCCAACGATATTTATCCTGCTGCTCTGCCTGATAGGTGGCTGAGTTGTAGTCTGTGGCAAGATGCTCATAGTCCTTACCATCCCATAATGACCATGGTGGAGTGAGCGTGAGCGAGGCCATGAACTCTGAACCGGAGCGGGGGAAAAGTTGGTTGTCGGTACTGTTACGCGAGAGGGTGATGCCCAGATTGACGTTGTTACAGTTACCATTGGAGATGATGAAGTAGTTCCAGTCTCTCAGCATATAACGCTGATAGGTGAGTGAGAGGGAGAGCTGGAAGAAGTCGTCGGGCCATCGCAGACGCTTGCCCCATCCCACGGAGAAGCCGAGCAACTGCACATACTTATCATCATCGAGATAGCTCTCGTAGTTGTTGTAATAGTTGTTATAACTGCCGTAACCACCGTAGTAGTTGTAGTAGTTGTTCATCCAACTGCTGTTGTAATAGCTACTGTTGACATCGGTCTGTTTAGAATAGAAGGCGCTCACGTTGAAGGCGTTGGGACGCCTGCCGCCAAACCAGGGTGCTGAATAGCTGATGGAGTACGACTGATAATAGGTTCCGTTGGTCTGGGCACTCAATGCCAGCTGCTCACCGTCGCCGATAGGCATGATGCCTCGGTGCATCTTGTTGCGACCGAAGAGGTTGCGCATGGAGAAGTTGTTGAGTTTGAGTGAGACGCGTCCTATCACACCGGTCTGACCCCATCCTAAGGAGAACTCCACCTGGTCGTTTGACTTCTGCTCAAGGTTCCAGTTGATGTCCACCGTACCGTCTTCGGGATTAGGTTTCACGTCGGGTGACACCTTCTCTGGGTCGAAATAACCCATGGAGGCGATGTCACGGGCAGAACGCATCAGGGCTTCCTTGGAGAAGAGGTCGCCTGGCTTGGTGCGCAGTTCACGGCGTACCACCTCCTCATAGAGGCGGTCGTTGCCATAGATACGCACATGACTGAGGTGCGCCTGTGGACCTTCGGTAACACGCATCTCCAAGTCGATAGAGTCGCCTGTAATGTTCACCTCGACAGGGTCGATGGAGGAGAAGACGTAACCATTGTTCCAATAGTAGTTGCCCACAGCATCATCATCTTCTCTCAGACGTTTCTCGAGCTGGCGCTGGTTATAGACGTCACCCTTCTTCATCTGGAGCAGACTATTGAGGTATTCGGTGGTGACTACCGTGTTACCTGCCCATGAGATGTTGCGCAGGTAGTATCTCTGTCCTTCTTCTATCTTGATGTAGATGTTGACGTGCTTCTCATCATTGTTCCATACGCTGTCTTCAAGGATGGTCATATCCCTGAATCCCAACTCATTGTATTTACTGATAAGGTCTTGCTTGGCTGTTTTGTAACGCTCAGCGGTAAACTTCTTCGACTTGAGGAACGAGCGGAGCTTACCTGCTTCGTTCATCTTGGTGAGCGCACCTTTCTTAAACAGACCACCCTTGATCTTCGAGGTTTTCAGATATTCGTTGCCTTCGATGATGATGCGGCGTATCTTCATCTTCGACTTCTTGTCGATATCTACATCGAGAATCACCTGGTTGGTGCCGGTGACATCGTCACGCTGGGTGATGTTGATCTCGGCATTCTTATATCCTTTCTCATCGAAATATTTCTTGGCAAGAATCTTGGCTCTGTTGATCATGTTAGGGGTGATCTGACTGCCTTTCATAATGCCGAGCTTCGCCTCCATATCCTCTCGCTCCGACTTCTTCAGACCGCTGTAGTTGATGGTGCTCACGCGGGGACGCTGGGCAAGGTGGATAGTGAGATAGACCTTGGAGTTGACGATGGAGTCGGCACTGATGGACACCTTGGAGAACAGACCGTGACGCCAATAGCGGCGGATAGCATCGGTAATCTCGCTTCCCGGCACGGTGATCTGCTGACCCTCGGAAAGACCGGAGAGACCGATGAGCACATAGTCTTCATAACCCTCCACTCCTTTCACAGCGATGCCTCCGATGGTGCAGGAACGGGGGGTGCCTGCATAGGAGATCTCTGGATTGACAATCAGTTCCTGAGCCCTTGTCTTGTGCCATGACCCACTGCAGAGGAGCAGTGTCATGGCGAGCATGATAGGATATATTTTCATCTGTTTTGTTCTTCGTTTTCTACTTGTGCTTCTGTCTTTCCAAACCGACGCTGCCTTTTCTGATAGCTGACAATCGCCTTATGAAGCTCCTCCTCGCTGAAGTCGGGCCAGTAGGTGTTGCAGAAATAGAGTTCGGAATAGGCGATCTGCCACAACATATAATTGGAGATGCGCAACTCGCCTCCTGTGCGTATGAGCAGTTCGGGGTCGGGCATGAAGGATGTTGACAGATGCTGGGCGATGGTGTCCTCACCTATCTCCTCGATGCTGAGCGCACCTGTGCTCACCTTGGCGGCAATCTGACGGGTGGCTTCTGTGAGCTCCCATTTCGCTGAGTAGCTGAGCGCCACCACCATGGTCATGGCGGTGTTGGATGCCGTATGCTCCTCGGTCTCGCGCAACTTCTGCTGCACTACCTGGGGCAGACGTTTCACATCGCCAATGACGCGGAAGCGCACATTATTCTTCATGAAGATCTCGTCTTCCAACGAGGAGAGCACCAATCCCATGAGTGCTGCCACCTCATCATCAGGACGATTCCAGTTTTCTGTCGAGAACGTATAGAGGGTGAGGTATTCCACACCTAAACGGGTACACTCTGAGGTGATGCGTCTCACGGCTTCCACACCAGCCTGATGTCCGTAGCTGCGTTCCTTGCCTCTCTCTGCTGCCCATCGTCCGTTGCCATCCATGATGATGGCGATATGGCGTGGAATGCGTTGCATGTCTATCATCTTAATATCTGTCGTTGTTACACGTTTTACACTTGGCCCAGATGTCGTAGGAGACGGTCATCTGCAGCATACTGTAGGAATCGGTGTTCTTAAACAAACCGCTGCGCTTGATGCCGTAAGGATCTTCCACTCCATCGAGCTTATCACTGTTGCTGAAGTGCATCATCCACTGCAAAGAGAGGTTGACGCGCTCTGCTACCTTATATTTCACACCCAGTCCGATGGGCATATTAAAGGTGGTCTCTGTCTTATCGTCGGTCTTGACTACCGTCAGTCCCAGACCGATGGCGATAAAGGGGGTGAAGGGCTGGGCACCCCTGTATTCTCTTCCTGTGCCATAGGGCCAGAAATTGTATTCATAGGTAAGACTGGCGTCGGTGAGCTGATGACTGAATGTCCATGGCTCGCCGGCGGTGGCAGGATACCAGGTGGTGGTCTCCTTGGAGTCGCCCTTCAACTTGCCATAGCTGATATTGAGGGCAAGGACCATGCGTGGGTTCATCCTATATTTTCCCATGAGGGAGAAACAGGGTTGCGCATTCTTCGTGAGACTGCCACTGAAATCGCCCTGATACGTCAGTAGCCCTAACCCTGCTCCTATCTCAGCACGATATTCGGGGTCCTCCTGTGCATGGCTCTGAAGGCAGAAAGCGAGCAGGGCCATCATCAGCGCGGGGGCTAACAGTCGTCTTATTTCCATCCTAAGCGTGTGAGTCGTCCCTTAAACACCTCTCCAGTGCCTCCGCACACCATCCATATGTAGCTATGACTGTCAACAGTCACTGCTCGCATGGTCTGCTCGCTGCGCTGTTCGCCAAAGACGGGCACGAGGGTGGAGGGTTTCCAAGTGATGCCGCCGTCTCTACTTTCATAGAATGTGTCGTAGGCCTCAGCAGCGGAGTGACCTATGCCTTTGCCTCCGAAGGCCAGCACACGGCCATCATAGGTGAAGAGCTGCAGGTGCTCGCGTGCCGGTAACGGCCACACCACCTCCTCATATTCGTTGGTGCACACCCACTGTCCTTCGGGGGTGCCATTGCTATAATCTACTATCTTACGCCAGGTGCGTGCCACACTATCGTTGGCAAACGCTTCGGCAGTGACGTCTCTGTTGCCTACCATCACCACATAGTCGGTCTTAGCCGAATAGCCTTGGGGCAGGGTGACAATGGCGATGTCGCGCTTAGGAAGGAGGCGTTCCACGCGTTCCTTATCGGCAGCATCTTCATAGGCTACGTGGTCGGTGCCCCAGGTCTTTCCTTTATCAGCAGATACCATCAGCTGACCGTCGGCGCTCATGCCATAGAGTTCCCTGGAACTGCTACCAAGGAGGGCGGAGGGCTGTCCGGTGGCGGACACTGTCTGATAGTCTTTGCCATTGAGGGAGAGCAACAAGGTGGTGCCATCGAGCACGAAGAGCGAGTCGTTGCTCACGGTCACGTTTTCCGCCGCAGAGACACTGAGTGAGGCGGTGAACTTGGTCCAGTCGTCTGTCGATATAGCGGGCGACTGATACACCTCTGTGGCGGTGGCGGTCCTGACAAAAGCGAGGACAGCGTCGCCAAGGGCAACAAGACGGATGGCAGCTGCCTGTTTAAAGGCATCACACACCTTCCAGCTCTCATAGTTGAAGGCACCTCCATCCTCCTTATGCTTGCTCACATCTATCATGTAGGTGACATAGGACTTACCATCGGAGGAATAGACCCTCACCTCGCGTGACTCAGTGAAATCGATGGAATCGGTGGTGGAGACATAGACGTAATCGCCGGGCTCCAAGGGTTTGATGAAGGGGAGACCATTGTTGCGGGTACTCACCGAACAGAGCATCTTGGAGAGGTCGGTATTCAGCGGAAGACTGTCGGTATTGAAGATGCGGCGGTTCACCTGGTCGATATGGAAAGCGATGGAGGTGACGGCACTACCGGCAGAGGTATAGTAAACGGAATCGCCACCTGTGGATGAGGTGGTGTGGTGGAATAGGCGGGCTCCAGTGAGACTGAAAGCTGTGATGGCGGTATCGTCATAGAGCACCGTCTCATCTTCATTATTGTCATCAATACAGGAAACCATTAAAAACGTGGAAATAAGGACAAGGATACCCCCCTTGCTCAGCTTCCACAGGCAGGCTATTTTTGTTGTTAACGCGTTCATCAAAACAATAAATTCGAATTTATGGCTGCAAATTTAATCACATTTCCGCAAAAAGTAGAATAATTATGTCCAATATTAGGGAAATTTACATTTTCCTTAATTCCTCAACACTGTTATTGAACCTGTCCCATGACCATACGTATATCAATTGAGAGCCTACACTTCGCACATACAGTGCCGATATGATCCTAAGAGCCAGAAAGGAACTGACCCTGGATAACATCTTTGCTCTTAGAGGCCGGGAAACGGAGGAAACAAATGGTATTTATCCCAAATCGGCCCTTAGACTATTATGCGCTAAAGACCGATTTGGGTTGATCGTGACAGAACATCAACATAGGCCTGTGACCAATCGTTTTTGGGCAGCTGAACACAAGGAGGCGGCAGGAACCAATGATGGCGCCTTCGACTGTTTACGAAGGCGCCATCATCAGAATAGGGTGAGCTGCGGGATTATTCCTCGGGTAACATCACCACCTCAATACGGTTGCCTGGTTTCAGCACTTTCTTGACGAAAGCTGACAACTTTGCAGGGGTGATGCCTGTGACAATCTCCTTGCAACCGGCATTCATATCAAGACCATAGCCGTTCCAATCATTCAAGACATCACTCCAGTAGCCATTGGTCTTCACCTGGTCGTCGTAGTTCTTGAGCATAAACTCTTTCACCTTGGTGAGCATGGTCTCATCAACGGTGGTGGCCATCTTATCCATCTCTTCGCGCATGATGGAGAGAGCCATCTCGCTCATATCGGGCTTCATGGGGCAATAGGCCAAGATGCTGACCTTATTCACCTCATCAAGACGATCGGCAGAGCCCTGACCGCCAGCAGAATAGGCGGCACCGGCATCCTCGCGAATCTTTTGCAGATAGATCATGCTGAGCACCTGACCTGTGACACTGGCATAGATGCGGCTCTCGAGGTTATAGGGGATCTCCTCATTGTTCCATACCATGATGGCAATGGCCTTGGGTGTCTCCATCTTTCTGCGGAAACTGTTGACAACAACGCCCTTGGGGGTGTTATCTACACGATGACCCTTCACCACCTTCTCCTGTGAGGGGAGACTACCGAGGTATTGCTCGAGGAGCGGACGGATGGTCGCCTCGTCGTAGTTACCTACGATGGTGAAGGTGTAGGCGGCAGCATTGGCAGTGCGCTCCTTAGCGATCTCGAGGATACGGTCGTAGTTGACGCTTTCCAGGTCGCCGATACTGAGTGGTCTGAAACGCTCGTTATGGTCGCGGAGCGTCATATTAACAGAGTCGTTGAAGGCTACATCAGGGGAGAGTTCACGGTTCTTCAGTGACAGCTCCATCGATTTCATCAGGTTGTTGAAGGCCTCTTCATCCTTGTTGATCTTGGTGAAGTAGAGATAGACGAGCTGCAGCAGGGTCTCTACGTCGTTGGGGGTGGAAGAGCCGCTGAAGGTCTGACGACGGGTGCCGAGACTCATCGATACGCCGGCGATCTTACCTGCCAAGGCTTTCTCCAGTTCGGTATGACTGAAGTTACCCAGTCCACTGGCTTCTATCACCTCGTCGAAGAGTTTAAGATTGATATAATCGTCCTTGCCATAGAGTGAGGAGCCACCGAATCCTTCGGCCTGTAACAACACCTGATCTTTCTTGTAGTCGGTGTGCTTGAGCAGTACCTTCACACCATTGGAGAGCAACAGTTCGCTATAACCCAGCTTGTCGTTCTTCTTCTCTTTCTTGATGCTTCCTTTCTTAGGCATGCTGCTGATGAGCGGCTCGTTCTTCACATTGTCAACGTAGGGCGTGAGCTCTTCGCCTCTAACGTCATAGACAGCCTGGAGCAGTGCCTCGCGGGTGGGATAGACAGCACCTTCCTTCTCGACATTGGTACTGAGTATCACTAAGTTGGTGTCGGTCTGAGAGACGAGACTCGCCATCACCTCGTTCACTGCCTCCAATGGTATCACAGGTATCATCTGCTTCATCACCTGATAGTAGTCGTCGATGGAGGGGATGGGCTCGTTAGACAAGAAATGCTGCTTATACTCCTCGCAGAACTGACTGTTGCGACGCTTGTCTTTGTTGAGATACTGCTTCTCGAGGTAACTCAGTGAGTTGGCCTTGGCACGGGCATACTCTGTAGGAGTGAAGCCGAAGCGGGCAGCACGCAGGGCCTCTCTGTAGAGGGCGGCGACGGTAGCTGCATGCTGACCTTCCTTGGGAAGGGCAGAGAGGTCGAAAGCGTCCTTGGTCTTGGCAAAGATATACTGACCATCGGAGACATTGCCCTGAACAAAAGGACATTCGGGCTTCTGCTCATACTCGGTGAGACGGTCTCTGAACATCTGCACGGCGATGTTCTTGACATAGTCGGTGATGAGGTAGGCGAGGCTCGACTTGACGGAGTCGGGGGTCGTCTCGTGTTTGAACATCATGTCGATATAGTCGGCGGTCTCTTCCTTGTCTTTGTCGATGATGACGATGGCCTCGCTGTTGTCGGGCACGGACACCTCCTCTACTTTGGCAGCATCGGCTGCTACCTTGATATTGCCAAAGAGTTGCTTTATCTGGGCCTCTACATGATCAACATCAACATCGCCTACAACGATGATACCCTGGTTGTCTGGACGATACCATTTCTCATAGTAGTCGCGAAGCACCTGGGGCTTGAAGTTGTCGATCACCTCCATGATACCAATGGGCATGCGATAGCCATACTTACTGCCGGCATAGAGCAGAGGGAGGGCACGCTCGAGGATACGCATTGACGAACTGGTGCGTGTGCGCCATTCCTCATGGATCACACCACGTTCTTTGTCAATCTCCTTGGGGTCGAGGGTGAGACCATCGGCCCAGTCGTAGAGGATAAGCAGACAAGAGTCGAGGGCTGACTGGCGGCTGGTGGGCACGTTGGAGATATTATACACCGTGCAGTCGATGCTGGTGTAGGCATTCAGGTCGCGACCAAACTTCACACCGATGCTCTCGCAATAGCGGATGAGGTCGTTGCCCTGGAAATGGGTCGTGCCGTTGAAACACATGTGTTCAAGGAAGTGGGCCAATCCACGCTGGTTGTCTTCCTCTTGGATAGAACCGACACGCTGAGCGATATAAAACTCAGCTCTGTTCTCCGGCCAGTTGTTGTGACGGATGTAATAGGTCAGTCCGTTGTCTAATTTTCCGATGCGCACATCTTTGTCGATGGGCACCTGAGGCATCTCCTGCTGGGCAGAAACGGTGAGCAGACCGACAAACACTGTCAGCATCACCAATGCCATTCTTTGCATTGTTTTCATACTTTCTTTTTGATAATTATTCATAATTGATTGATTCTTTCTCTTCAGTTTACCATCAGTCGTCATCGCGGTATTCCAGGATATCTCCCGGCTGACATCCCAGTTCGCGACAGATGGTCTCGAGGGTGGAAAAGCGGATGGCGCGAGCCTTGCCTGTCTTGAGTATCGACAGATTAGCTTGCGTCAGTCCTACCTTCTCTGCCAACTCTCCGAGCGACATCTTACGCTTAGCCATCTCTACATCTAAGTTAACGATAATCTTTCCCATAATATCTTCTCCCTTAGGTTATATGGTCAGCTCCTGTTCTTCCTGCAGTCGCAGTCCCAGGGCAAAGGCTTCGGACATGAGGAGCAGGAAGAGACCAAAGATGATCATTCCCAGTTCTATCTGATCGGCATAGTTGACGGTGTAGTTCGACGGCTGGATATAGTCGAGGGCTGCCAACACCTGGAAGAATCCCATGAGGGAGGTGGCTGCACCTGCAAGGAGCAGACCAAAGCCTGACTTGCGCAAACTCTTCACTGTCTTCCATGAGAAGACCTCATTTCTGTTTAGACAGATGACAAACTGCACAATACCTATCAGTGCTACAACACTTCCCACCATATTGAGGAGCGACAGGGCGAGGGTCAGCGCAGGAGAGGAACTGGTGGAACTCTCTTCTGCCGGAACGAGCACGCTCAGTGCCCAGGCCTCTTTCTTCTCGCCAGTGACGGCATCGCTGATGCTTACTGAGGTAAGGTCGGTCACCTCATTGGGGATAAGGGAGAGATAGGCGGCTCTGCCACCCATCTCCTGACCGTTCTTCTCGTTCTCAAGGGCGGTCTTGAAACCCATACAGAAGGAGACACCAGCACAATAAAGCATCAGACCTAAATAGGCACTGACGACCATCAGGATGGTGATGCAGATAAAGTTGACTCTTTTTTTCATCGTTATTTCCTCCTATTTGTTATTGTTTCTTTCGTTCTTCGCATTACTTATCTCATGGCAAGCAGATGGCGCGTTCCACTATGCATCATGAGAAACTGGTCGGTGAGCTGCATCTGTCCCTGGACATCCAACTGATACTCATGGACGCTCAACAGACAGTCGGCCATACCTTCATAGACCAGACGCTGTTCTGTCGCACCATAGCGCTGACGTTCAGCATCCCAACGGGCATAATCGACAGTGGTGGACAGCTGACGGTAACTATAGCTCCACTTGCGAGAGGGCAACCACTGACGCTCGCTTTCGCTCCATACCATCTGCTCCTTACTCACCACACGGCCCACTTGGTCATAAACGTAAACATCCTTCTGTTTATTGTACAACTGCTCGATAGCATCGGAGGTGTAGGTGGTAATAGCTGTAATCTTATCGCCTTCCATCTCGGCATTATAGACGAAATTATCGGTGGTAGGTACCTCACTCATACTCATAAACATACTCAGAATGGTGGAGGCAGTCATTGTTGTCAGTTCCATAATCTTATTGTTTAAATGCAATTATTTATTGTTTTCTTTTTGTAATTTATCGTTTTTCGATATGCAAAAGTAGAAAGAATAACAATACACACCAAACATTTTCAATAAATAATTATCGAATAACGATATATTTAACATGACATTAACAGTAATACCATGAAAATTTACAGTTGTTAAGACTTCGAGATATCTTTTTGCGGTGCTTACCCGTTGTTCTCTGCCCAGGATGATTCCAAACAGGAGAGGGCGAGACTATAATACTTAGACAGTTCGGAGTCAGCACGTGATGCTACGACGATAGGGACGGTGGTGCCTGCCAACCAGCCTGCAATAGTGGCATGGGCAAAGAAGGTGATGGTTTTATAGAAGGTGTTGCCCGACTCAATATTGGGGAAGAGGAGGATGTCGGCCTGTCCTGTGACCTCAGAACAGATGCCTTTGATGGCACCACTCTCTGCATCGATGGCTGTCTTCACATCCATCGGACCATCGACAACGGCATCGCCATAGACTCCTGCCCTACTCTTCTCTATCAGTGTCTGATAGCTGAGAGTATGGGGAAACTTCTCACTCACTTTCTCGGTGCAATGGGTGAGGGCGACATGGGGACGTGCTACACCGAGACGGCGGGCGGCATCGACACAGGCGGTGAGGATGGCATCAAACTGCTCTACGGTGGGGCGGGGAATAACGGCGGCATCGGAGAAAAGGAGCATCCGGGGATAAGAGGGGATGGCGGCAACGGCAATATGGGTGAGTACCTTACCTGGCTCAAGCAGACCATGTTCTTTGTTCAGTACCTCGCGCAACAGCACATCGGTATTCACCGTTCCTTTCATCAGTACCTCACCCTCGCCGCGCCACACCATCATCACGGCTTCGCGCGAGGCTTCCTGTGCCGACCGACAGGGACGGAGGGTAACATGTGCACGATGGCGCTCAACAACCTGCTCAAAGGTCTTAGTCAGAGGGAGATAAGTGGTAAGACAAAACTCTGCCCAACCCTCGTCAAGCGCACGGGTAATGACATACTCTGTATGACTGTCGTGGGGACAGGCCAACACCACTCTCTTGCGTTTACTCTGACGCGCAAGTCGTTCCTGAAGAAAAGCAAATTCGGTCATCTCCTTCTATTTTTTCTGCAAAAATACAAAATTCTATCTACTAGATAAATTTTTAACACTTTATTTTCATCTTCATATTTATAAATGTAGTAACTTTGCAACCTAAACTAAAGTATTAGGATTTCGGTAACTTATTATTTGATAATCTCAAAACAACCTTTATAGATGAAAAAGATGTTTTCTGTTGCTCGCACTTTGTGTATGATGAGTTTGGGTGCTGTCGCTCTCACTGCCTGTCATGAGACGGATTATTATGACCCCAACTTCAAGATGAAGGAGTACACATTCAATTGGGAATCGAGATTTGGCAGTGTTGACCCTGAGCAGGATTGGAACATGGCTACCTTGTTAACCGCCAACGTCGCATTGCCCAATGTAAAGGGGATATGCGAGGTGAGACTCTATTCGGCCAATCCTTTTGAGGTGGAGAAGGCAAACCTCCTTGCACAGAAAAGGCTGGAATCGGGCACAGAACAAATACAGTTTGATGCTCCAAAAAACACCTCTGAGGTGTTCGTTACCGTGCGTAGCGGTCTGTACTTCATAGAGACGGCCACCTATCCTGTTGTCAACGGCATGGTGAACATCGACGGACAGCCACAGCAGCAGGCACAGCAACGCCCTGCTCGAATCAGTCAGACATGTAACGTGACCATCGGAGAGCAGATCAAACTGCTTAACAATACTTATACACCTACAATCATCAACGACGCTACACCATTCTATATATGGAGCACTGACAACACCTTCAAGGAGGTGGATGGTGTGATCTACGCACTTATCAACGGTACCTGGGTGAAGGGTGAACTCGACAATGAGGGATGGTGGTGCTTCAACGGACAGCGCAACAATGCACTACAATACAGTGGATCATGGAACAACCAGACGAAGGAGCTCAACAAGACCAACCTGTCGCGCATTGCCTTCCATCCTGCTTTCTACCGCCTGAACAACAACACATCAACACCTGCTGAGACAACATGGAAGTGTGGCGAGGGATTCGGTCTGTTCAGCACTGGTAAATTCTATGCTGAGCAGGAGGCTTACTTCAGTGACAAAAAGATGGCTCTCGAAGGTTACGATATCAACAAGGTGGAGCAAGGCATCTCTATCATTACGACAGCTGCCACTCCTCTCACACTCACCATGGTCTATGGAGGTACGAATAAAAACAATATCCTGGGTTACTACTATTACCGCGATGGACAAAACAAGATGGAGGTACCTCGCTTCCTCCTCATCGAGGATGCACGCCCCACAAGCAACATCTTCATGGATGCAGGACACACCACACCTATCGGCGGCAACAACTGGCTGCCTCAACAGATCAACCAGCTCTCATATATGGATGAGAACTCGCAGCAGTTTGCCGATGCTGCCAACACGGCTTACTATGGCACTGTCTATAAGGTGGTTTACTTCGGTGACAACTATGATGAGGCGGGCACATATACCTTGCCTAAAGACGTGCATGTAGAGTTCTTCATCATGAACATTGATAATATCAATCAGCCTACATACTCCTGCGACGGTTCACACTTCAGCTATGGTGACCCCGCTGCCAACTATGAGATTGGCAAGTTCTATGGCAGTGAGGCAAACAATGCTGTCTATGACACCAACCGCGGTGCTGTGAAGGCTACCATGTGGAAATACAACGGCCGACAGTATGTCGGCTTCGAGGATGGCGGCTATGATGAAGACCTCAACGACCTGGTATTTCTTATCAACGGATTCGCCGATAACCATGAAGAGCATATCGACGTTCCTTCTACCGACCTTCCCACCGAAGCTACCTCGTGGATAGTGGCGTGCGAAGACCTTGGTTCTGCCGACGACTACGACTTCAATGACGTGGTGTTCAGCGTGAGCCATGTGGCTGGACAGACAACAGCAACAGTCACTCCTCTGGCTGCCGGAGGTGTCCTGCCTTCCTACCTGTGGCACGACGGCGTGAGCTTCGGAGAGATTCACCAGCTCATCGACCCCAATGCCACCGAACCCTTCAAGATGATCAACACCTTTTATCGCGGTACACCGGGACAGCCCATCACCATCAATGTAGATGAAGATTTCACCATGAGCAATGAGATGGGTAAATTCAGCATCTACGTTAAGGGAGAACAGTCTATCACCATCGGCGCACCTACCAAGGGCTCCGTTCCTCAGATGATATGCGTTCCCAGCGAATGGGTATGGCCTCTGGAGCGCGTAAGCATAGAGAAAGCCTATCCTCTCTTTGGTTCATGGAGCCAGAGCGCAGGCACAAACACCTCATGGTACACTGAATTTGTGCAAGAGAACCTGGTGAAGTAAGTGTATTAAAAAAAGCAAACAATCGGTCGAACATTCGTCAGTTCGACCGATTTTGTTTATCTTTGTGCGAAATTTTATTCACAGATGTTATTTATAAGATGAACGTAATTACAAAAACCATTCAACTGGCTGATGGAAGAACCATCACCATTGAGACCGGGAAAGTGGCAAAGCAGGCCGACGGCAGTGTAATGCTCCGTATGGGAAACACTGTTCTGCTCGCTACTGTTTGTGCCGCAAAAGATGCAGTTCCCGGTACAGATTTCATGCCTTTGCAGGTTGACTACAGAGAACAGTATTCAGCAGCCGGACGTTTCCCCGGTGGCTTTACCAAGCGCGAAGGCAAGGCTGGAGACAACGAGATTCTCACCTCACGACTGGTGGACCGTGTGCTCCGTCCTCTCTTCCCCTCTAACTATCACGCAGAAGTTTATGTCAACATCATGTTGCTCTCTGCCGATGGTGTTGACCAGCCTGATGCACTGGCTGGATTCGCAGCCTCAGCAGCACTGGCTTGTTCAGATATTCCTTTTGAGTGTCCTATCAGTGAGGTGCGCGTAGCACGCATCAATGGTGAATATGTCATCAACCCAACCTTCCAGCAGATGGAAGAGGCCGACATGGATATCATGGTGGGTGCCTCTGCTGAGAACATCATGATGGTAGAAGGTGAGATGAAAGAGGTGACCGAGCAGGATATGATCGGTGCACTCAAAGCTGCCATGGAGGCCATCAAACCTATGTGCGAACTGCAGACAGCACTCTCTAAGGAGCTCGGTACTGACGTGAAACGTGAGTACGACCACGAGGTGAATGACGAGGAGTTGCGCGAGCAGATGAACAAGGAGCTCTACCAGGCTGCTTATGACGTAACAAAGCAGGCACTGGAGAAGCATGCTCGCCAAGAGGCTTTCGACAAGATTCTCACAGACTTCAAGGAGGCTTACAACACGGCTCATGCAGACATGAGCGAGGATGAGCTCGAAGAGAAGGCTGCTATGATGGACCGCTACTATCACGACGTGATGCGCGATGCTATGCGCCGCTGTATCCTCGACGAGGGCATCCGTCTCGATGGCCGTAAGACCGATGAGATTCGTCCTATCTGGTGCGAAGTTTCTCCCCTCCCCATGCCTCACGGAAGTGCTATCTTCACCCGTGGTGAGACACAAAGTCTCTCTACCTGTACGCTCGGTACTAAACTCGACGAGAAGATGGTTGATGATGTGCTCGACAAGAGTTATCAGCGCTTCCTCCTCCACTACAACTTCCCTCCCTTCTGTACCGGTGAGGCTAAGGCTCAACGCGGTGTAGGACGACGCGAGATTGGTCACGGCCATTTAGCTTGGCGCGGACTCAAAGGACAGATTCCTACTGACTTCCCCTATACCGTACGCCTTGTTTCTCAAATCCTCGAGAGCAACGGTTCTTCGTCTATGGCTACCGTATGTGCCGGCACACTGGCACTCATGGATGCCGGCGTTCCTATGAAGAAACCCGTGAGCGGTATCGCTATGGGTCTTATCAAGAACCCAGGAGAAGAAAAATATGCAGTGCTCAGCGATATCCTCGGTGATGAGGACCACCTCGGAGATATGGACTTCAAGACCACAGGTACTAAGGATGGACTCACCGCTACTCAGATGGACATCAAGTGTGACGGTCTTAGCTTCGAGATTCTCGAGAAAGCTCTCATGCAGGCCAAGGCTGGTCGGGAACATATCCTCAACTGCATCACTGACACCATCGCCGAACCTCGTGCTGAGATGAAGCCTCAGGTGCCTCGCATCGTTCAGATAGAGATTCCTAAGGAGTTTATCGGTGCTGTGATTGGCCCTGGAGGAAAGATCATCCAGCAGATGCAGGAAGATACTGGCGCTACCATCACCATCGATGAAGAGGATGGCGTAGGCAAGGTGCAGGTGAGCGCTCCTAACAAGGAGAGCATCGAGGCTGCACTCGGTAAGATTCGCGCCATCGTGGCTATCCCTGAGGTTGGAGAGATCTACGAGGGAACAGTGCGTTCTATCATGCCTTACGGCTGCTTCGTAGAGATCATGCCTGGAAAGGATGGTCTGCTCCACATCTCTGAGATCGACTGGAAGCGTCTGGAGAAGGTTGAGGATGCTGGCATCAAAGAAGGTGACAAGATCAAGGTAAAACTCCTTGAGATCGACCCCAAGACTGGCAAATACAAACTCTCTCACCGTGTGCTTATCGAAAAACCCGCTGACTACGTAGAGCGTCCTGCTCGCCGTGAGCGTCCCGAGAGAGGTGAGCGTCGCGACCGTGGTGACCGTCGTCCCCGTCAAGAGCGCGGAGAGCGTCGCCCTCGTCCTGAACAGGAGGAGCGTCACGAGGAGAACCATGAGCCGAAAGACTTCAATGACTCGCTCGACCACATGGACTTCTGATTCCTAAAGTCAACAGACATATATAATAAGGTAGTACTTTTGCTTCAAAAGGTACTACCTTATTTTTTGGACAATTTATTTTTTCGGAAACTCATGGTGACACTTGGTCATGTTAAATGCTCGCACCATTTGGATGCTTGATGTCAAGTATATAAT
>JAHAZN010000057.1 GCA_018385335.1 Prevotella sp. | reverse complement strand
TTTTGGTACCTTTGTCGTCGTTATTTGTTTATTATATGGTAAAAAAGGTGTTAAGTCCTGACTATATCTTTGAATCAAGTTGGGAGGTTTGTAATAAGGTAGGTGGTATTTATACAGTTCTTTCCACTCGTGCACAAACATTACAACAGTCACATCCTGACAGGATAATTTTTATAGGCCCTGATTTTTGGAAAGAGGAAGAAAGTCCCTATTTTATTGAGGAGGATAAACTTTTTCGTGAATGGAAAAGTGAAGCAAAGCAGAAGGATGGTTTAGATGTACGTACTGGACGCTGGAATATTCCAGGGAATCCGTTAGTGATATTGGTTGATTTTAAGCCCTTCTTCGCTAAGAAAAACGAGATTTATGGTTGGCTTTGGGAACATTATCAGGTGGATAGTCTCCATGCTTATGGTGATTATGACGAGGCCTCGATGTTCTCTTATGCAGCAGCTTTGGTAGTTGAGAGTTTTTATCATTACTATCTTGATGAGAGTAAAAAGGTAGTTTACCATGGTAATGAGTGGATGACGGGCTTAGGACTGCTCTATCTCAATTATCATCTTCCTCAGATAGCTACCCTGTTTACCACCCATGCTACAAGTATTGGTCGTAGTATAGCGGGTAACATGAAACCTCTCTACGATTATCTCTTTGCCTATAATGGTGATCAGATGGCAGGGGAACTGAATATGCAGAGCAAACACTCGATAGAGAAGCAGACAGCATGGCATGTCGATTGTTTCACTACAGTGAGCGACATCACAGCCAATGAGTGTAAGGAGTTGCTCGATAAACCTGTTGATGTCGTTCTGCCCAATGGTTTTGATAATAGTTTCGTTCCCAAACCAACAGTATTCACCCGTCAGAGAAACAAGGCACGTCGTCGTCTTCTTGAGGTAGCCAATGCATTGTTGGGAACCCAGTTGGGCGATGATACCTTGATTGTTTCTACAAGTGGTCGTTATGAGTTCCGTAATAAAGGTGTGGATGTCTATATTGAGGCGATGAATCGCCTGTTGCGTGATCGTGATCTGAAGACTGATGTGGTGGCCTTTATCGAGGTGCCAGGTTGGGTAGGGGAGCCACGTAAGGACCTTGTTGAACGACTGAAGAGTGACAAACAGTATGATACTCCACTTGAAGTGCCTCAGATCACCCATTGGCTGCATGAAATGAGTCATGACAACGTGTTGAGCATGTTGAAGTATTATGATATGCACAACAGGAAAGAAGATAGGGTGAAGGTAATCTTCCTTCCCTGTTATCTTGATGGCAACGATGGTGTGCTGAACATGACTTACTATGATATTGTCCTGGGAAATGATATCTGTATCTATCCTTCTTACTATGAGCCTTGGGGATATACTCCATTAGAGGCTATCGCTTTCAAGGTGCCTTGTATCACAACCGACCTTGCTGGTTTCGGCTTGTGGGCCAACAGCGTGAAGGGTGGTTATAGTGAGATCGAGGACGGAGTGAAGGTGATTCACCGCACCGACTACAATTACTCCGAGGTGGCAGATGCTATTAAGGATACTGTAGCGCAGTTCTCAAGTATGTCGAAGAAAGAGCGCGACGAGATACGCAAGCGCGCCGAAGCACTATCCAAGAAAGCGCTGTGGAGCGAGTTTATCGCTTACTATGAGCGTGCCTACGATATCGCCCTGAGTAAGGCAGAGGAACGAAAAAAGAAGAACTAATCATCAGAATATAAGTCTAATCAAAAGATTATAGATATGAAAATTAAAGCTGATTATGTCAATGCTCCACAATGGAAGGAGCTCGTTGTCAAATCAACTCTCCCCGAAGAGTTGAAGTGTCTTGACGAAATCGCCCATAACCTTTGGTGGGTTTGGAACTTTGAGGCACGCGACCTGTATAGAGATCTTGATCCTGAGCTCTATAGTAAGGTGAAGCACAACCCAGTGCTTTTGCTTGAGCGTCTGAGTTATGAGCGCAAGGAAGAGATTGTTAAGGATAAGGAACTGATGAAGCGCATCAAGAGCGTTTACAAGATGTTCCGTGATTACATGGATGTAAAGCCTGACGCAACCCGTCCTTCTGTTGCATATTTCTGCATGGAATATGGTATCCACTCTGCCTTGAAGATCTACTCTGGTGGTCTCGGTATGCTTGCCGGTGACTATGTGAAGGAGGCTTCTGACAGTAATGTTGATATGTGTGCTGTCGGATTCCTCTATCGTTTTGGCTATTTCACCCAGACTTTGAGTATGGATGGCCAGCAGATTGCTAAATACGAGGCTCAGAATTTCAACTCTATTCCTGTTGAGCGTGTATATCAGGATGGTGCACCTTTGGTGATCGATGTTCCTTATACCAACTATCAGGTGCATGCTTCTGTATGGAAGGCTAATGTAGGTCGTGTGACACTTTATCTGCTCGATACCGACAACGAGATGAACTCTGAGTTTGATAAGCCTATCACTCACTCTCTCTATGGTGGTGACTGGGAGAACCGTCTGAAGCAGGAGATTCTTCTCGGTATCGGTGGTATGCTGTTGCTGAAGAAATTGGGTATCAAGAAAGATATCTATCACTGCAATGAAGGTCATGCTGCTCTCTGTAACCTGCAGCGTCTCTGTGATTATATTGAGGAGGGACTGACTTTCAACCAGGCTATCGAGCTTGTCCGCGCTTCTTCACTTTATACTGTACACACCCCAGTGCCAGCAGGTCACGACTATTTTGATGAGGGACTCTTTGGAAAATATATGGGTGCTTATCCTGCCAAGTTGGGCATCACATGGGATGAGTTCATCGGTATGGGACGTATCAATCCCGAGGATCATAATGAGCGCTTCTGTATGTCAACATTCGCATGCAACACCTGCCAGGAAGTGAATGGTGTGAGCAAACTCCACGGATGGGTATCACAGAAGATGTTTGCTCCCATCTGGAATGGCTACTATCCTGAGGAGAACCATGTAGGTTTCGTGACTAATGGTGTTCACTTCCCCACCTGGGCAGCTACCGAATGGAAGCAGCTCTATGGCAAGTATTTCGACAATAGCTTTATGAGCGACCAGAGCAACCAGAGTATCTGGGAGGCTATCTATAACGTAGATGATGAAATAATCTGGAAGACTCGCAAGGGACTGAAGCAGAAGCTCGTAGAGTATATCCGAGTGCAGTTCCGTGATACATGGTTGAAGAACCAGGGTGATCCTTCTCGTGTGGTATCGCTCCTGGAGAGCATCGACAGCAATGCCCTGATTATCGGTTTCTGCCGTCGTTTCGCTACCTACAAGCGTGCTCATCTTCTGTTCACCGACCTCGACCGTCTCTCTAAGATTGTCAACAATCCCGAGCGTCCCGTTAAGTTCTTGTTTGCCGGTAAGGCACACCCCGCTGACGGAGCAGGTCAGGGTCTCATTAAGAAGATTTATGAAATCAGCCAGCGTCCTGAGTTCCTTGGCAAGATTATCTTCCTCGAGGACTACGACTTCATGCTCGCTCGCCGTCTTGTTTCTGGTGTTGATATTTGGATGAACACACCTACTCGTCCTTTGGAGGCTTCGGGTACATCAGGCGAGAAGGCCGAGATGAATGGTGTTGTCAACCTCTCTGTACTCGATGGCTGGTGGCTTGAGGGCTATCGTGAGGGTGCTGGATGGGCACTTACCGAGAAGCGTACCTATCAGAACCAGGGCTATCAGGATCAGTTGGATGCTGCTACTATCTATGGTCTGTTGGAGAACGAGATTATCCCTCTCTTCTACAATAAGAACAAGAAAGGATTTAGCGAAGGTTGGGTGAAGGTCATCAAGAACTCTATTGCACAGATTGCACCTCACTACACCATGAAGCGTCAGCTTGATGATTACTATAGCAAGTTCTATTGCAAGGAAGCTGATCGTTTCAGCAAGCTTGCAGCCGACAACAATAAGTTGGCTAAGGAGATTGCTCAGTGGAAGGAAGCTGTTGCAGAGCGTTGGGATGCTATCGATGTGGTATCATCAACTTGGGATATTCCTTCAACAGGTGCTATGACTGGTGTGGGTTATACCGTAAAGTATGTCATCAACGAGCAGGGCTTAGAAGATGCTGTAGGTCTGGAGATAGTGAGCGTCTATACCGATGAGAATGGTGAGGAGCGCATCGCCAGCGTACGTCCTCTCACCGTAGTAGGTCGTGAGGGTAATAACTACACCTTCGAGGGTAAGATTGAGTTGAGCAATGCCGGCAACTTCAAGTCGGCTGTTCGTATGTATCCTAAGAACAGCAATCTGCCTCACCGTCAGGACTTCTGCTATGTGAAGTGGTTTGAACTTCCCGTGATGAAGTAAGTTTATCACATGTTTATATCAACAAAGCCCGTCAGCCTTTACGGCCGACGGGCTTTGTTCTAGTTCCTCATAAGATGCTTTAGCGTGATACGGCATCTGGCTGATGACATCATTCAAATGAACTTGTTTTCAAATTTTTTCATTGCTGTCCGGTCGCTTCACGTAAGGCTCACTTCCTTTCGTTTCACGGCTTATTTGAAGAATTTTCTCCTTATCAAGCAACTTTAATACCTGACTATATACCGGTTGTCCGGTAAAATGAAAATCTTTGCTCATGGTTATGTTTTTTTCCAAATACAAAGATAACCAAAAGGGCTGATACTTCGTGAGAAGTGTCAGCCCTAATTTATTTGGCTTGCAAAAGTTTTACCGGACAGCAATAATCTTCTTTGATGTTGAATGCTAGGGATATTACTTGCAGATATTGAAAGGCAGTTTAGCAAATGAAAGCACACGAGAGCCGTGGGAATTCCCCGCGGCTCTCGTGCATATTGATGAAGATTGATAATTATTATTTGGTGAACACGACGTCAGTTACACCCTTTAGCACAAACTCATCGCGGTTATAGAGGGGATAAGCAGCCTTAAATTCGGCATTCACTCCACGTAAGTAGCCACTTGATTTTGTGTAAATGACAAGATCTTCGGCTGCTATGGGGATATAGGCGTTATCGTAGTCGGACATAATGGAGTTGATATTCTCATAGTTAGCCCAGAAAATCTGAATCTCATCGACATTCATCGTTCTCCAACCATACAGCCCTCCATACTCCTTTGAATCGAGTAAATCTTCCAGTTCTGTTTTTATATCATTCTCAGACACCGTGTCCAAATATCTCTGAATCATTATCTTCTCCGGCATCAGCAATGTCACTTTTGTCTCGTTAGCATTCATCTCTTGCGAGGCCAACACATAACAACCTCTGAATAATGTACCCACCAGGGGAACAGTCTCCCCCTCGATAGTAGTTGGAGCCCATGCCGAGCCTTCACTGTCGAATCTGAAACTGATGGTACGTTCGCCAGCCCAGTCCTCTGTGGTAATCGAACCAGTGAGATCCACAGTCATTGCCAGGTTACATGTACCTTGGATGTTCAGCATGTGGTTGGCAGCCAGTTCGTGAGAGGTGAGATAAGAATAGCTCTTTGTACCCTCTGCTGTTGTCAGCTTCACCTTTATTGTCATTGGACCAGATGAGGGCAGAAGGAACAGAGGTGTTTCCAGTCGCCAGGAATAGTCTGCAAAGGGCATCAGTTCCACCTCTTTATAGTTTTTTTCACCCGCAAGTTCACCGCTGAGTGTCACTCCGCTGTAAATCGGTGAGAGCGTGATTGATACGGCAGTCACCTCTTGTGGTACCCTGTTGATTCTCACACTCTTCAGCTGTGCCACCTTTCGTTTCAATGCCAGCATTACGAAGTTGGTCTCTCCATAGCTGAGCACTACACTCTGACTTGTGACCATCAGTTCGCCGATGTTCTCTTCGGGAGTGATTACCGAGGCGAGTGTGGCTGTCTCTACTGAAGGGAGGTTACTGTTTGTCGCTTGTATGCCAGCGACGGCAGCGATGTCATAATATCCCTCTTTCAGTGTGAAGGAGAGCTGTTCTTGCGATGAAGTCAACTGTTGTTTGGCGACACAGTGTCCATCGGCAGCAAACACATAGATGACGATAGGATTACTGCTGTTTAGTCCGCCCTCATCCTCAATCTCATTTGTCATCACCTTCAGTGTACAGATTCTCCCTTTGCCAGTGTCTTCAGTGCCTACCATGGCATCGTCGTCGGAAGATGTTGCACATCCGATGAGCAGTGCACTGAAAATGAGGAGTGAACTAATGTTAGTTAACCTCATGAATTGTGCTATTCTATTCATAGTATAAAGTATTAGTAAGTAAATACTCTTTGTCTTAGCGCTTTTTCTTTTTCTTCAGTTCTACCTGAGGAATTTTTATTATCTGTCCCTCTTTGAGAGGAGTGTCGGCTGTTAGGTCGTTGTAAACCTCTACATAACAGTTCATTCCCTCGCCGAGATAGCGGCGTGCGATGCGTGCGAGCGTCTCTCCCCGTTCCACTTTTACCTCGCGTAGCGTACCCACTATACGATAGGCTCCTGTGCGTACCCGTGCATCACGCTGTTCATAGATGTCGAGTGATGATTCTGTTGGGGCGAGTTCGGCAACTTCTTCGGTAGGTGTTGAGGGTTGAGCGGTGGAGGGTAGGGTGTCGGGTACTGCAGGAGTAGCCTTTTCGACGCTCGGCTCTGGAGCTTGTTGTTTCACGGTGGTGTTAGGAATAGGTGTGCCAGCGACAGCTTTCGCTCCTTCCTGCTCATAATAGGCATAGCGGTAACCTCCATAAGCAGAGACAAGCATAAGGAGTAAGATAGAGGTGGCATACAACATGTAGCGCACAGCAGAGTGACGCTTAGGTGCTTCCTCCTCAATAGCTGTTGTTTGCTCCTCATCTTCAGGCTGTTCTTCTTCTTCGCCTGAAGCATCTTCTTTCATAAGATTATCATCTGTGTTAGTTTTCTCCTCTGCCGTCGGCTCTTCTTCCACCATTTCGGGCTCTTCAGCCTCAGTGATAGGTTCGTTATCAACAATAGATACCTCTGCATTGATGGTAACAGTAGGTTCTTCCACCATTTCGGGCTCTTCAGCCTCAGTGATGGGTTCGTTATCAACAATAGATACCTCTGCGTCGATGGTAACAGTAGGTTCTTCAACAGCAGGCGCCTCTTCTTTTACAGCAGGTATTTCCTCTGCCATTGAAGGTTCCTCTTCAGTTACGGGAGCATTTTCCACGGTAGGTTGTTCTTCTGCAACAATGGTTGTGGGCTCTTGGATAGCATTTTCTTCCTCCTCTTCATTACCGAAGGACACCCCTTCGTTGAGTATAACCGTCTGAAACTGAGAGAAGGGGCGGTTGATGAGTTCGCGCATAGCGGTATCTGGTGAGAAGGAGAGTTTGCTATGACTATTGATAAGCACCCGTTCTCCCGTGTTGACGTTGATACTTTCTCTACTGTCAACGTCAATAAGTTTGAAGGTACCGAGTCCACGCAGTTTCACCATACCTTCCTCAAGGAGTGTGGTTCGCAGCAGTTCGTTCATGTCATTGATGAATGACTGTGCATCACTTTCGCTCACACCATGTTTGTCAACGAGGTGGTTTTTCAGATCGAGTATGTTAATCTTCTCCATATCAGTCTTCTCCTTTCTTTACTTCACCTTTCTTGAGTTCATCCTTAAACTGCGAAGCAGGGCGGAAGCCAAGAACGAGTTTTGGTGGTACGAGCATCCGTTGCTTTGTGTTAGGGTTGACGATGATCCGTTCCATCTTTTTCTTCACCTCGAAGGTACCGATGGTAGGCAGTACAACAGATGTGTCTTCCTGTAGATGGGAAGTCATTGCATTAAACAGGGTGTTGAGCATGCGTTGGGTGTCAGCCTGTGTATAGCCTGTCTTTGCGGCGAGGGCAGTGATGAATTCTTTGTTGTTCATGATGGGATGTGATGAATGGTGGCATAGAGGTCAAACTCTTCGGACGAGGTGATGCGGGCGTCGTAGTAGTGACCTATTTCCAGCTCTCCTTCATTCGCTGGGATGAGCACCTCGGGGTCAACCTCGGGAGAGGCATATTGCGTGCGCCCTATGTAATAGTCGCCCTCCTGTCGGTCGATGACTACGGTATGGGTATGTCCCACCTCGTCAGCGAGCAGTTGGGTACTTATGCGTTGCTGTAGTGCCATGAGCTGTGAAAGTCTGCGCTCTTTCACCTCGTCAGGAACATCATCAGCATATTGTTTGGCAGCAGGTGTTGCCTCTTCTTCCGAGTATGCGAATGCTCCCATGCAGTCGAAGCGTGCGCGTGATACAAAGTCGAGGAGTTGCTTGAAATCGTCTTCTGTCTCTCCGGGGAATCCTACCATGAGCGTGGTGCGGAGACGGATGCCGGGCACAGCCTCACGCAGTCGATTGATAAAGTCATAGGTCTCCTCTTCGGTGATATGTCGTCCCATGCGTTGCAGCACAGGAGTAGAGATATGCTGGAGAGCAACATCTAAGTATCGGCAGATGGTGGGATGACGGTTAATGACATCGGTGAGCTCCCACGGAAACTGTGTAGGGTAGGCATAATGCAGGCGCAACCATCTCAACCCAGGCAGTGTTGCCATGCGCTCCACGAGTTCGGCGATATGACGTTTGCCATCGATATCTATGCCATAATAAGTGAGCTCTTGGGCGATGATTTGAAACTCCGTAGTGCCCTGTGCTATCAGCGCCTGCATCTCGCTGATGATTTCATCGGCAGGTCTGCTCACATGACGACCTGTGATGAGCGGTATGGCGCAATAGGCGCAGTGACGGTCGCAGCCTTCGCTAATCTTGATATAAGCGTAGTGGTTAGGCGTCGTAATCTGTCGAGGTCCCTTGCATACAGCTTCGGCAGAAGGGCAGAGGTCGGTGAGGAGCTGTTTATAGTTGAACTTACCATAATATTTGTCCACCTGAGGAATCTCTTCTTCCAGTTCTTTCAGATAACGCTGCGAGAGGCATCCCATGACAAAGAGTTTGTCTATGTGCCCCTCTTCTTTAGCCTGTGCAAAGGCGAGTATAGTGTCGATGCTCTCCTGTTTAGCATCCTCGATGAATCCGCAGGTGTTGATAACCACGATGGGTGCATGAGGATGCGGACTGTCATGGGTACAACGGAATCCCGCCTGTCGGAACATAGTGAGGAGCGTCTCACTGTCCACGAGGTTTTTAGAGCATCCCAGGGTGATGAAGTCAATAGAAGGATGTTTCATTGTCCGAAGAGTGTATTGACAAACTGTTCTCTATTGAAGAGCTGGAGGTCGTCGATGCCTTCGCCCAGTCCGATATATTTCACGGGAACTTTGAGTCGGTCGCTGATGCCGATGACTACGCCGCCCTTTGCCGTTCCGTCGAGTTTAGTGACGGCGAGTGCGCTGATAGGTGTGACGGCAGCAAACTGCTTAGCCTGTTCGAAAGCATTCTGTCCTGTGCTACCATCGAGTACGAGGAGCACCTCATCAGGTGCAGTAGGCACCACCTTCTTCATCACTTCTTTAATTTTCTTCAGCTCATTCATCAGTCCCACCTTGTTGTGCAGTCGTCCGGCAGTGTCGATGATGACGACATCTGCTTTGTTGGCCTTGGCACTGCTGAGAGTGTCAAAAGCAACAGATGCGGGGTCGCTTCCCATCTGCTGTTTCACTACGGGCACACCTACGCGCTCCCCCCAGATGACAAGCTGTTCTACAGCCGCTGCTCTGAAGGTGTCAGCCGCTCCGAGGAAAACCTTGTAGCCAGCCTCTTTCCAGCAGTGAGCAAGTTTGCCTATGGTAGTGGTCTTACCCACACCATTGACACCTACGACAAGGATGACGTAGGGACGATGTTCCACTGGCAGTTTCCATTCTGTCTGGTCGCTGCTATGGTTTTCTGTGAGGAGGTCTGCAATCTCTTCGCGCAGTATAGAGTGTAGTTCTGACGTACTCACATATTTATCGCGTGCTACGCGAGCCTCTATGCGCTCGATAATCTTCAGTGTGGTATCCACACCCACATCGCTCGTGATGAGCACCTCTTCGAGGCGGTCAAGCACTTCGTCGTCAACCTTCGATTTGCCGACAACGGCACGTGCGAGTTTGTCGAATACGCTTGTTCTTGTTTTTTCTAATCCCTTGTCGAGGGTCTCTTTGTTCTTCTTGCTAAAAAAACTGAATATGCCCATGTTTACTGTTTTAGTGGTACTAAGACGCTAAAGGTACTTCCTTCTCCTTCGATAGAGGTGACCTCCACGTCTCCTCCGTTCTTCACTGCAAAATCTTTACAAAGTTGCAGACCAAGTCCGGATCCCTCTTCGTTTGCAGTGCCATAGGTAGTCTTTCCGTCGCTGAAAAGCGTGGCGATGCGGTCGGCACTGATACCCACACCATGGTCGCGTACGCTGATGCGTGCCATAGGTGCCTCATTCTTTACGCTGATGTCTATCGTGCTGTTCTCGTTAGAGAATTTGATGGCATTGCTGATGAAGTTTCTAATGACTGTCTTGAGCATGTCCTTGTCAGCGTTCACTTCTACCCCTTCCTCGATGTTGAGGTTGAGTTTGATGTGCTTGGTCTCGGCTATCATTACGAAGATATCAACGACACCGGGCACCACCTCGGCGAGGTCAAACTCCTGCAGCACTACATTGAGACGTCCTGTCTGGCTCTTTGTCCATTTGAGCAGGTTGTCGAGCAGGTCGTGTGTCTCTTCCGACTCACGGTTAGCCTTGTCGATGAGGTCAAAGAGCTCCTGTCCGATGGTCTCTGGTGGGATGGCATTGACCAGGAGGTTGAGCACCATGCGTATGCTGGCCATAGGGGAGCGCAGGTCATGAGCGATGACCGAGTACATCTTGTCGCGGTTGCTGATAGTGCGTCGTAGCTCAATGTTTTGGCTGACGATGATACGTTTGGCGGCAACAAGAGAAATCTGGTGCATCACTCGCATCACGAGCTCCTCCTTGTTAAACGGCTTGGTGAGGAAGTCGTTGCCTCCCACCTGGAAGCCGTGCACAAGGTCAGCAGGATTGTTGAGCGCAGTAAGGAAGATGACAGGAATGTCTTTTGTCTCTTCATCCTTGCGCAATTCAGAGCAGGTGTCGAAGCCAGAGATGTCAGGCATCATCACATCAAGGAGGATGAGGTCGGGGTGCTCTGTGCGTGCCAGCTCAAGGCATGAGTTACCGTTGCTGCAGGTTATCACTTGAAACTGCTCGTTGGTAAGCAGTATTTTGAGCAGTAGGACGTTGCTCATGACATCGTCGACAACAAGAATCTTGTAATCGCTACGATTTATTTTTGATTCAAATGTTCTGGCTATATCCATATCTCGTAGGTCAGTTGTGTGTAATGAATTGTGCAAATATACACTTTATCTTTCAAAGGACCAAAAAATATATGAATTTAATACTCTGCCCAGCTCTTGATATCTATTTCTTCGGGTTTTACATGGCAGAAAGCATGGATAAATGCCGATGCAAGTCGTGCATTGGTGAGCAATGGGATATTGAGGTCGATAGCGGCACGACGTATCTTATAGCCGTTGCTGAGCTCCCCAGCCGTGAGGTTCTTGGGGATATTGACAACGAGGTCGATGACATGGTCGTGGAGCAGTTCGAGAGCCTGTGGCGTTCCTTCTTCCGATGGCCAGTAAACGAGGGTATTGGCAATGCCATTGTCGGTGAGATAGCGTGATGTACCTCCCGTAGCATAGAGCTGATAGCCGTGGGCAACGAGGGTGCGTGCTGCATCGAGCATGGTTGCTTTCTGTTTGGCGCTACCTGTGGAGAGCAGGATGCTCTTCTCTGGGATGCGGTGACCTACCGAGAGCATGCTCTTGAGAAGGGCAGTGGCTGGTTCATCTCCGAGACATCCCACCTCACCTGTAGAGGCCATATCGACACCGAGTACGGGGTCGGCCTTCTGGAGGCGGTTGAAAGAAAACTGCGAGGCTTTGATACCCACATAATCAAGGTCGAAGAGACTCTTGTGTGGCTTCTCTACAGGCAGACCGAGCATTACTTTAGTGGCAAGTTCAATGAGATTGATCTTCAATACCTTGCTAACGAATGGGAAGGAGCGTGACGCGCGGAGGTTACACTCGATGACCTTGATGTCGTTGTCACGCGCAAGGAACTGGATATTGAAAGGGCCGCTGATATGTAGCTCTTCGGCAATGCGGCGGCTGACGCGTTTGATGCGTCGTATGGTCTCGCAATAGAGTTTCTGTGGTGGAAACTGTATGGTGGCGTCGCCAGAGTGTACACCTGCAAATTCGATATGCTCGCTGATGGCATAGGCGATGATTTCGCCATTGCGTGCCACTGCATCCATCTCCACCTCCTTGGCGTGTTCAATAAACTGACTGACGACAACGGGGTGGTCTTCGCTGACATTGGCGGCAAGACGTAGGAACTTCTCCAGCTCTTCTTCGTTTGAACATACGTTCATTGCTGCTCCCGAAAGCACATAAGAGGGACGGACGAGGACGGGGAATCCAACGCGTTCAATGAATCGGTGAATGTCGTCCATTGAGGTGAGCGCACTCCATTCGGGCTGGTCGATGCCGTTGCGTGTGAGCATAGAAGAGAATTTGGCTCGGTCCTCAGCGTTGTCGATGTCGCGGGCTGAGGTACCGAGGATAGGCACGTGCTGCTCGTCGAGGCGCATGGCGAGGTTGTTGGGTATCTGTCCGCCAGTGGAGACAATCACACCTCGAGGTATCTCAAGGTCGATGATATCCATGACGCGCTCAAAGGTGAGCTCGTCGAAATACAGTCGGTCGCAGAGGTCGTAGTCGGTAGATACCGTCTCGGGATTGTAGTTGATCATCACCGAGCGATAGCCTTCCTTGCGCAGCGTGTTGAGTGCCTGCACACCGCACCAGTCAAACTCAACAGATGAACCGATGCGGTAGGCACCCGAACCGAGAACGATGATGCTTCGCTTATCGTGGGCGAAGGGGATGTCGTGGCCTACACCAGCGTAGGTGAGATAGAGGTAGTTGGTGTGGGCAGGATATTCGGCTGCGAGCGTGTCAATCTGTTTCACCACTGGGAGAATGTTATAACGCTTGCGCAGTTCGCGGATAACGAGACCTGCCTTTGCCATGCTCTTGAGTTCGTTCTCAAGTCCTACGGCCCTACCTATCTGGAAGTCGGTAAATCCATATATTTTTGCTTCGCGAAGGAGCGGAGCGCTGAGGTTGTTCACGTTCTTGAGTGCACGCAGACGCTCATCGATATCTATGATGTGCTTCAACTTATAGAGGAACCACTTGTCGATCTTTGTTAGGTCGTGAATTTGGTCGATGGTATATCCCTTGTGCATGGCCTTGGAGATGATAAACACACGTTTGTCGGTGGGCTCACGGAGAGCAACATCGATGTCGGGAATCTCCAGCTCCTTGTTCTCTACAAAGCCGTGCATGCCCTGACCAATCATGCGCATACCCTTCTGGATAGCCTCTTCAAAGGTGCGACCGATGGCCATCACCTCACCAACCGACTTCATTGAAGAGCCGAGCTCCTTGTCAACGCCGCGGAACTTGCTGAGGTCCCAGCGTGGAATCTTACACACCACATAGTCGAGTGCCGGTTCGAAGAAGGCTGAGGTAGTGCGTGTCACAGAGTTCTTGAGCTCAAAGAGTCCGTAGCCCAGTGCGAGTTTCGAGGCGACGAAGGCGAGGGGATAACCTGTTGCTTTGGATGCCAGGGCTGACGAGCGGCTGAGACGCGCATTAACCTCGATGACGCGATAGTCTTCGCTCTCAGGGTCGAAGGCATACTGCACATTACATTCGCCGACGATACCTATATGTCTCACAATCTTGATGCTGAGTGCACGCAGTTTGTGATATTCGCTGTTGGTGAGTGTCTGCGATGGTGCGATAACGATGCTCTCACCGGTATGGATGCCCAGGGGGTCGAAGTTCTCCATGTTACACACCGTGATGCAGTTGTCGTAGCGGTCGCGCACTACTTCATATTCAATCTCTTTCCATCCTTTGAGGCTCTTCTCTACGAGCACCTGAGGACTGAAGGAAAAGGCTTTCTCCGCCAAGCGGTCAAGTTCTTCCTCGTTGTCGCAGAATCCACTGCCGAGACCGCCGAGGGCATAGGCTGCTCTTAGGATGACAGGATAGCCAAGGGTGGCGGCAGCCTTACGTGCCTCCTCGATGTTGGCGCAGGCTTCGCTCTTGATGGTCTTGACGTTTATCTCGTTGAGTTTGTCAACGAAGAGCTCACGGTCCTCGGTGTCGATGATAGCCTGTACGGGCGTTCCGAGTACTCTCACACCATAGCGTTCGAGCACGCCGCTCTTAAACAGTTCCACACCGCAGTTGAGGGCTGTCTGTCCGCCAAAGGCGAGGAGGATGCCATCGGGACGTTCTTTCTCGATGACGCGCTCCACGAAATAAGGTTGTACTGGGAGGAAATATATTTGGTCTGCCACGCCTTCTGAGGTCTGGACGGTGGCGATATTGGGGTTGATAAGAACGGTCGAGATACCCTCTTCGCGCAGTGCCTTGAGGGCTTGTGAACCAGAATAATCAAACTCGCCTGCTTCTCCGATTTTCAGGGCACCGGAGCCAAGGAGAAGCACTTTCTTGATGTTATCGTATTTCATGAGAATGAGATGTTTTGATGTGAAAAAGGTGGGTATCAGAGGGTATCGATGAAACGGTCGAACATAAACTCAGTGTCGACGGGACCGCTGCAAGCCTCAGGATGGAACTGGCTTGTAAACCAGGGGTTGGAGAGATGTCGGATGCCCTCGTTCGAACCATCGTTCATGTTGACAAACAGTTCTCGCCAGTCGGAACCGAGGGTAGTGGTATCTACCGCATAACCATGGTTCTGTGAGGTGACATAGCAGCGGTCGGTGCCCACCTCGCGTACGGGCTGGTTGTGTGAACGATGACCATATTTGAGCTTGTAGATAGTTGCTCCTCCTGCTTTGGCGAGCAGCTGGTTACCCATGCAAATACCACAGATAGGGCGGCGGCTCATTGACATCTGGCGTCGCAGGATAGCGACAGCTTCCTCACACATATCGGGGTTACCAGGACCATTGCCGAGGAAGAGACCATCGAAGGTGAGTGAGGTGTAGTCGTAGTTCCATGGCACGCGAATCACCTCTACGCCGCGGTCGATAAGACAGCGGAGGATGTTGTGCTTCACACCGCAGTCAACGAGCACCACCTTCTTTCCGGCACCCTCATTGTAGCGAATAATCTCTTTGCAGCTTACGCGGTCCACGAAGTTGATTCCCTCATAATCTGCCTCAGGGATGTTGTCGGGTTCATCATCGAAGAGAATCTTTCCCATCATGACACCGTGTTCGCGCAACACCTTGGTGAGCTCACGAGTGTCGATACCCGTGATGCCAGGCACCTTTTCGCGCTTTAGCCATGAGGCGAGACTCTCGTTGGCGTTCCAGTGGCTGTGATGCTCGCTATAGTCGGCCACGATGATGGCAGAGGCATGAATCTTCTCGCTCTCCATGAAGTCGGCAAGGCCGTCGGGGCGGAACGTGAGGGGAGGTACACCATAGTTGCCCACGAGGGGATAGGTGAGTACCATGAGCTGTCCGGCATAAGAGGGGTCGGTGAGACTCTCAGGATAGCCCATCATAGCCGTATTGAACACTACTTCTCCGGCTACAGGATGCTCATAGCCAAAGGATTTTCCGTGGAAGGTAGTCCCATCATCGAGGACCAAGGTAACGTTTTTCATTTATTCTGACAGTATATGTTCTTTGTAATAGGTGATATATGCTTTGTTGGCGAGACGTGTACCACCGGGGGTGGGATAGTTGCCTGTGAAATACCAGTCTCCCGGATGATTGGGGATGGCAGCATGCAGTCCGCTGATACTCTGGAAGACGAGTTCTATGGCTGTTGTTACTCCCTGTGGGCGGAGCATCTCCACCATCTTGGCATTGAGCTCATCCACAGTGAAGGGCCGGTAGAGGTCCTGCACGCAGCAGCGCATGGAGGCTGTAGGGGCGTTGAGCTCTCGGCAGCATGCCTCATAGGTGTCGTGGAACAGTTGGTCCATGCCACGCTGTCGTATGAGGGCGATGCAGGCTCGGAAAGCGATAAACTCTTCGAGGCGGGCCATGTCGATGCCGTAATAGTCGGGATAACGTATCTGTGGCGAGGAACTCACGATAACCATCTTCTTGGGATGCAGACGGTCGAGAATCTTGATGATGCTCTCGCGGAGTGTGGTTCCCCTCACGATGCTGTCGTCGATGACAACAAGATTATCGACACCAGGGGTGAGAGACTCATAGGTTATATCATACACATGTGATGCAAGGTCGTTTCGGGTGTTGCCCTCGGTGATAAAGGTGCGGAGTTTGATATCTTTCCATGCTATCTTCTCACTACGCACATACTGATGGAGAATCTCCTGCAGTTCGCCACGTGTTGGGACATGGTCGAGGTTGGATATCGCTTCAATCTTCTGTTCGTTGAGATAACGTTTGAATCCTCCGAGCATACCATAGTAAGCCACCTCCGCTGTGTTGGGGATGAAGGAGAAAACGGTGTGATCAACATCATTATCGATGGCCTTGAGGATAGGGTTGAGCAACTGCTCGCCCAATCTTTTGCGTTCTTGATAGATGTCGCGGTCGGAGCCACGGCTGAAATAGATGCGTTCGAAGGAGCAGGCTGCAAAGGGCTGTGGTGTGAGAATCTGTTGCAGTGAGCATTCACCATTGCGTCTCACGAGAATGGCCTGTCCAGGCTTGAGTTCGCTGATCGCTTCGCAGTCAACATCAAAGGTAGTCTGCAATACAGGTCGTTCACTGGCTATTGCCACTATCTCATCGTTGACATAATAGAAAGCAGGACGTATGCCCCAGGGGTCGCGCATGGAGAATAGTTCTCCGCTGCCCGTGAGTCCGCATACCACATAGCCTCCATCGAAGGAGGGCATGGTGGTGCGCAGCACGTTGGCCATATCTACATGAGTGTCGATATAGTCAGTGATATCAGTGCCTTGCAGTCCCTGCTCTTTGGCGATAGAGAAGTTGCGTTCCACCTCACGGTCGAGACGGTGTCCCATCCATTCGAGCATGATATAACTGTCGCTGAAGATACGTGGACATTGTCCCTGTGAGGTGATATGATTGAACACCTCGTCGATGTTGGTCATATTGAAGTTGCCACAGAGACAGAGGTTCTTGGCTCGCCAGTTGTTACGTCGCAAGAAGGGGTGTACATATGTCAGTCCACTCTTTCCCGTTGTGGAATAGCGGAGATGTCCCATATACAGTTCGCCGGCAAAGGGTAGGCAGGTCGTAGCATGTGTGGCATCAGAGAGGAGTTCGGGAGAGGTAGCAGCAAGCTGTCGGTGTACGGTGGAGAAGATCTGTGTGATGGCATTGGAGCCTTCAGCCTTCTCGCGAAACATATATTCGTTGCCAGGCTGGGTGTGGAGTTTGACACAGGCCATACCAGCCCCCTCCTGACCGCGGTTGTGTTGTTTCTCCATCATGAGGTAGAGTTTGTTAAGTCCGTACATCCACGTGCCATACTTCTCCTGATAGTAGGAGAGGGGCTTGAGGAGTCGGATCATGGCGATGCCGCATTCGTGTTTTAACTGTTCCATTTTTGTGTTGTTGGTATGATATGTATATAAAAAACTACTTCCGCATTGGTTCTCTTCTCAAAGGAAACCAACGCGGAAGTCGGTTTCTCTTAAGGGGGAGACGAAACCTTATTCCACTGTGACCGACTTGGCCAAATTCCTTGGCTGATCGACATCTTTGCCTTTGCAAACAGCAATATGATAGGCGAGGAGTTGTAGCGGGATGGTGGCGAGGAGTGGTTCAAGACACTCGATGGTGTTGGGCAACTCTATCACCTCATCGGCAATACTGCTGATAGTATCGTCGCCCGAGGAGACGAGAGCGATAACCTTTCCTTTGCGTGCCTTGACCTCCTGTATGTTGCTCAGCACCTTCTCGTACATGGCATTGTGAGTTGCTATCACCACCACTGGCATGTCTGAGTCGATGAGTGCGATGGGGCCGTGCTTCATCTCGGCTGCGGGATATCCCTCGGCATGGATATAACTTATCTCTTTAAGTTTGAGGGCTCCTTCGAGTGCCACGGGATAGTTGTAGCCTCGTCCGAGATAGAGGAAGTTGCGTGCGTAGGTGAACATCCTGCTGAGTTCCGCGATGCGGTCGTTCTGCTTGAGCACCTCGTGCATCTTCTCTGGGATGGAATGAAGCTCCTGCACGATATTCAGATAATCTTCTTTTGTGATTGTTCCCTTTTCCTTGGCGAGGGCGAGGGCGAGCATGGAGAGCACGGTGACCTGTCCGGAGAAGGCTTTTGTTGATGCCACACCTATCTCCGGTCCCACATGGATATATGAACCGGTGTCGGTGGCTCGTGGGATGCTCGAACCGATAGCATTGCAGATACCATAGATAAATGCGCCATGGTCTTTGGCGAGTTTCACGGCAGCCAGGGTGTCAGCCGTCTCACCGCTCTGCGAGATAGCTATCACCACGTCGGTGGGAAGGATGACGGGATGACGATAGCGGAACTCTGAGGCATATTCCACCTCTACGGGGATGCGGCATAGGCTCTCTATCATCTGCTTGCCGATAAGACCGGCATGCCATGAGGTGCCACATGCCACGATGATGAATCGTTTAGCCTGAAGCAGCTGCTTCTTATAATCGATGACAGCGCTGAGCACCACGTTATCGGTAGAGACATTGACGCGACCGCGCATACAGTTGGTCAGACATTCGGGCTGTTCAAAAATCTCTTTGAGCATGAAGTGGGGATAGCCTCCCTTCTCAAGCTGTCCGAGGTTGATGTCAACGGTCTGTATCTCTGGATTGATCTTGCGGTTCTGTATGTTCACCACCTTGAGTGGTTTGTTGCGGTGGATGACAGCGATGTTACCATCCTCGAGATACACCACCTTGTCGGTGTATTCAACGATAGGACTGGCATCTGATGCGAGATAGAAATCGTCGTTATGACCGATACCCACTACCAGCGGACTCTGCTTGCGTGCAGCGATAATCTGGTTGGGGTCACGTCGGTCGAGGAGGGCGATGGCATAAGCACCTATCACCTCGTCAAGTGCCAGCTGAACAGCAGTGAGCAGGTCCACCTTCTTGAGCTCTTGGATATATTCAATGAATTGAACCAGTACCTCGGTATCTGTGTCGCTGCGAAACTCTATTCCCTTGGATATGAGTTTGCTCTTGAGGTCAGCGTAGTTCTCTATGATGCCGTTATGTATGATGGCGAGGTTTTTCGACATTGAGTAGTGGGGGTGGGCATTCTGTGCCGAAGGCTCGCCGTGGGTTGCCCAGCGAGTATGGGCGATGCCGATGTTGCCGCTCACGTTCTTGTCTGCGCAGTAGCTAACAAGATCCTCTACCTTCCCTTTGGTCTTCCATACATTGAGTTCGCCATTGCTGTTAACCATTGCCACACCAGCACTGTCATAACCGCGATATTCAAGTCGGCGTAAACCCTTGATGAGGATGGGGAAGGCTTCTTGAGCGCCGATATATCCTACGATTCCACACATAGTTTGTTGATGTTAAATATAATAATGTGAGAATAGATTAATTGTGGAGAATGTTATAGAGCAGTGAAGTGAGTGAGATGAGGATTGAGGTGGCAGAAAACCAGAGTGTGGTCATGCTACCCACGCTGGAGTTCTGTGCCTTCACCTTATTGGGCTCTACATAAACGATGTCGTTCTGCTGGAGATAATAGTAGGGTGAGTTGATGAGCGCGGCATCGTTGAGGTTGAGCACATGGATGCTCTTCTCTCCCGTGGAGTCTTCGCGGATGAGTTTCACGTTGTTGCGCACACCATAGATGGTGAGGTCGCCTGCCTGGGCGAGCGCCTCAAGAATACTGATCTTCTCGTTACCCACAGTGTACATTCCCGGACGTGTTACCTCACCGAGGACAGAAATCTTATAGTTGGTCATGCGCACTGTGACGATAGGTGTCTCACCCTCGTTCATATAGGGTTTGATTTTCTCAAGGATAATCTTCTCAGCCTGTGATTTGGTGAGCCCACCGAGATGGATGCTGCCCACTTTGGGGAAGTCGATATTACCTTCGTTATCTACGAGGTAGCTCTGGAGCATGGCCTGTGCATATGACGAGCGCTGCCCTTGGGAGAGGGGAGTGGGGACGGTCATGTTAAAGGGCACTGCTGCATCACCATCAGTGGTACTCACGGTGATGGTGAGCACATCCTTGGGCATGATGCGGGCATCATAGAGCATCTTTGATGCCTCGAGATTAACGGTATCACTATTTTTGAAATAAGCTACATTCTTGGTTCCGGAACAACTGCTCAGAAACAAGACCATGGCCACTGTAGAGACGGCATATACGGCAAAGTGTTTCATCGACATACTGGTAATAAAAAAACTATTGTAGTCTGAAAAATTCATTTTGACTGCAAAATTACATATATTATTTCAATCATGCAAACAATTCATTTCAATATTGAAACAATAACCCTTTTTTTTACCCATATCGCTGTCTGTGCAGTGAGTGATACAAAAAAATGAGAGTATATCAATTCATTTTGATATACTCTCTTCATATTTAAAGTAGCTTGTCTAATTAGCAGATTTTGCGGCTACCATCGCTGATAACGACGTTGTAAACCTTAGGTTCGTGACCGAACTTAGCAGCATACTTGGTCTTGGCGTCAGCGATAAACTGATCGTAGAGTTCTTCTTTCACGAGGTTGATGGTGCAACCACCGAAGCCACCACCCATGATACGGCTACCTGTCACACCATTGGCTTTAGCCAGTTCGTTGAGGTAGTCGAGTTCCTCGCACGACACTTCATAGTCCTTAGAGAGTCCGTTGTGGGTCTCATACATCTTCTGACCTACGGTCTCATAGTCGCCCTTGTTGAGCGCATCGCAGACAGCGAGCACACGGTCTTTCTCTCCGAGGACAAACTTAGCGCGCATGTAGTCTTCTTCGCTCACCTCAGCCTTCACTTCCTCAAGCTGTTCCCAGGTGCAGTCGCGGAGCGTCTCAAAGGTAGCTTCAGGATGTTTGGCAGCGATGTGCTTCACCACGTTCTCACAGCTGTTGCGGCGGTCGTTATAGGGAGAGCCAGCCAACTCGTGCTTCACTACTGAGTCGAGGAGAACGAGTTTATAGCCTACGGGGTTGAAGGGGAAATATTCAAACTCACGGCTGCGACAGTCGAGGCGCATCAGACAGCCCTCTTTGCCAAAGACGCTGGCAAACTGGTCCATGATACCGCAGTTTACACCGCAGTAGTTATGCTCTGTAGCCTGTCCGGCAAGCACCATATCCCATTTGCTCACTTTGTTGTCGCCAAAGAGGTCGTTGAGAGCGAAGGCATAGCAGCTCTCCAGAGCAGCTGATGAAGACATACCGGCTCCGAGGGGTACATCGCCTGCGAAGGCAGTGTTGAAGCCCTTTACGTCAACACCGAGTTTCTTCATCTCCTGGATGATACCATAGATATAACGAGCCCAGCTGGCACGAGGACCTTCGGGGTCGTTTACCTTAAATTCCACACGGTCTTTAAGGTCGATGGCATAGGCCATCACAGTGTCGGTGCCGTTGGGGCGTATCTCACACATGATGCCTTTGTCAACAGCACCTGGGAAGACAAAACCTCCGTTATAGTCGGTGTGCTCGCCGATGAGGTTGATGCGACCGGGAGAAGCATAGATATTCCCCTCCTTGCCGTCGAAATGCTTCACAAAGCGACTTCTTACATATTCTATATCCATAATTATTTGTTATTTAATTGGTTAGTAATTAGTAATAAATATCTGTTGAAAATAGTCTGTTTACTTGCTGCTGATACCTATCTTGCTACCCCAGTTGCAGAACCAGATGATGTATCCATAATAGATAAACATCATGGCGATGGCGAAACCTACACCTAATGAAGGTTCGTCAACCACTCTACCCATGAGCAGGGGCAGTGTGGCAGCACCTACTACGCCAAGGTTGATGATGCCCGAGGCTGACTTGGTATGAGGGCCGAGCTCTTGGAGACCGAGGTTAAAGATGAGTGGCCACATCACAGAGTGGAAGAGACCTGAGGCTAACATGGCATATACTGCTGCAATACCGCTAAGCAGGAATGAAACGGCTACGCATAAGGCTCCAAGAACAAGGCAGGTAGTGAGGATGGCACGGGGCTTAAACTTGCTGAGTATGCCGGCACCAACGAAGCGTCCTACCATCATGCCGCCCCAATAAAGCCACAGATAGTCGGTAGCAGAACCGAGGGATGGGTCTTCCTTGAAATAAGCGGGGAGCATAGAGGGGATACCTATCTCTACACCCATATACATAAAGATACCGAGCGCACCCAACCATACATGGGGATACATGAATACACTACTCTTATACTTGCGCTCTGTGGCTCCACTCTCGGCTGCCTGTTCCTCCTCGTTGATGTTGGGGAGTTTGAGGAAATATAGAATAGCGCAGAGGATCAAGGTGAAGAGACCGAGTCCGAGATAAGGGAAGGGGATGTCAGAAGGAACTGCCGACTGGGCATCTTTTCCACTGAGGATAACGTTGAGGATGAAGATTGGGGCAACGGTGGTAGCTACCGAGTTGAGGGCCTGTGACAAGGTCATGCGGAAAGCTCCTTTCTCAGGAGAACCGAGTACCATTACATAAGGATTGGCCACCAACTGTAGCATCACGATGCCGAGAGCAACGATAAACATACATCCAAGGAACATCCAGTAGATGGTGGCTACATCTCCGTTGAGGTTGCTATTGATGCAGAGGAAGTTGAGCACAAACCCTAATCCCACAACGGCAAGACCGAGAACGAGCGTGGCCTTATAGCCAATCTTATTCATCATCAGTGCAAAGGGAATAGACATGGCATAGGCGCCATAGAAGGCTGAGTTGACCAACTGTCCCTGAGTCTCATTGAGATTGAAGGCATTCTTGCAGAATTCAATCATTGAATTGTTCATTGTCGTGACAAAACCGATAAGGAAGCACACAATGATTACTACGGTGAGTGCGAACGTATAGTTCGGTTGTTGTTTTTGAACCATTTTTATTATGTAATTGAAAAGTTATTAGATAGTTAACGATTATTCATTCGCGTTTTCCTTTATCATAAGAGGCGAGCCATACCAAGCAAATTGTAAGGTGATATTTTGCTTGTCATGACACACCTCCTATGATTGTTATATCAAAATAGGTAGAAGCATAGTCTTCTTGACTATCTGTTATTCAGCAATACCAAATTTATAAATGGTCTTCTGCTTATACTGCTCGCCTGGACCAAGGTTAACCGATGGGAAGTAGGGACGGTTAGGACTGTCAGGGAAGTGCTGACACTCAAGGCAGACAGCAGCGCGACGAGGGAAGGTGGCTCCATGCTGTCCTACGCCACCATTGCAGAAGTTGGCTGTGTAGAGCTGCATACCGGGTTCTGTGGTGTAAACCTCGAGGGTACGTCCGCTGTTGGGTTCGGTGACGCGTGCAGCGAAACTGAGTTCGCCCACCTCTTTCTTATTGAGCACATAGTTATGGTCGTATCCCTGACCGTTCTTTATCTGCTCGTTGTCAGCATCAATCTCCTTGCCGAAGGTCTTGGAAGTACGGAAGTCAAAGGGTGTACCTGCCACCTTGAGAATCTCTCCTGTTGGGATGCTTGTCTCGTCGATGGGCAAATAGAAATCGGCATTGATTTCGCACAACTGGTTCTCTATAGTCGGTGTGGGGTTGGCAATACCGGCAAGTGAGAAGAAGGCGTGGTGAGTGAGACAGATGATGGTCTTCTTGTTGGTCGTAGCAAGATATTCTATCTGCAACTCGTTGTTGTCAGTGAATGTAAACTCTACAGTGACCTTCACTTCGCCTGTGAATCCTTCCTCGCCATAGGGAGAGGTGTAGTTCAAAGCCAAAGAACGTGGGCCCATCTGTCGTGCATCCCACACGCGCATATTGTAACCCTTGTTACCTCCGTGCAGGTGGTTGGCGCCATTGTTAGTAGCCAACTGATATTCCTTGCCGTTGAGGGTGAAGCGTCCTTTGCAGATACGGTTGCCATATCGTCCGATAAGAGTGGAGCGATAGGGCTCGTCGGTCTCAATGAGCGACTGGATGTTGTCGAAACCTTGGATAACGTTGGCCACGTTGCCGTCCTTGTCGGGCACCATGATGGCACAGATAGCTCCACCGTAGTTGGAAATGGCCACTTCGTATCCTTTACGATTCTTCAGTATGTATAAATCTGTCTTCTTACCGTTGATAGTGGTCTGAAAATCTTTGCGATTCAGACCACAGAGATTCGCGTTTTCTGTTGTGCTTGTCATAATCGTTGTTTTTTAGTTAGAGTATTTTATGCAAAGTAACCTAAAAAAAACGAGTTTAACAAACGAAACGAAGGAAAAATGAATCTTGTAAGTGTTAAAAACAACTAATGAACCAACTTAAGGAAGTCTGCCACAAGATAGCTGCTGCCTCCTATGAAGATAAGATCGTCGTGGGCAGCCACGCTAAAAGCTGCCTTATAAGCCTCATCTATCGTAGGATAGCACTTCCCTCGTAGCCCATGTCGGGTGGCCATCTCCAGGAGCTGTTCCTCGGGAAGGGAGCGGTGATTGATGGCTTTGGTGAAATAATAGGTTGCGTCTTTAGGCAGCAGAGCGAGCACACCCTCCACATCCTTGTCGCCCACCATACCAAAGATAAGGTGGCGGTGGGTGCAGTCGGTCTCACTTATCTGTCGGCTTAGATACTGCCATGCACCTACGTTGTGTCCTGTGTCGCAGATAACCTTGGGCGCATCCTTCACCTTCTGCCATCGTCCCTGAAGACCAGTGAGCGTACACACATTCTTCAGGGCTGTCTTCTGCTCAAATGTGCAACGGTCCTTGTCTCTGCTCTCCATGCAGTCGCTGAGGTAGCCTATGGCTGCAAGGGCGCGGAGCGACTTCAGCACGGTATTGAGGTTATGTGCTTGATAAATGCCGCAGAGTGGACTCTCCACCTTGCCCATGCAGATAGTGTCGTAAACAGCCTTCCCCTCTTTGCTGAAGTCGGAACTGAGCACACCGGGATTTTCCTCTGCCCAGATAATCTTGGCATCCATCTCTCGGGCTTTGGCTTCGAAGACCGGACGGGTCTCGGGGGTGGTCTCACCTATCACCACGGGCACTCCCCGCTTGATGATACCTGCTTTCTCGGCAGCAATTTTTGCCAGGGTATCACCAAGAAACTGGGTGTGGTCGGTGCTGATGTTAGTGATGATGGATAGGATAGGGGTGATGATGTTCGTGCAGTCGAGTCGTCCTCCCAGACCCACCTCTATCACAGCGATATCCACCTTTGCCACTTCAAAATATTTGAATGCCATGGCTGTGGTGATCTCAAAGAAGGAGGGAGAGAGTGGTTCGAAGAAGGGGCGTTCTCTGTTGACAAAGTCGGTGACAAAAGCTTCGCTGATAGGTGTACCGTTAACCTTGATGCGCTCGCGGAAATCAACGAGATGGGGCGAGGTATAGAGTCCTACACGATAACCGCATACTTGTAGAACGGCAGCGATGGAATGGGCTACTGACCCCTTGCCATTGGTGCCTGCCACATGGATAGTGGCATAATGGTGGTGGGGATATCCCAAGTGTCTGTCGAGGGCGAGCGTATTGCTCAGCCCCTCTTTATACCCATCAGCTCCCTGGCGTTCGAACATTGGGACCTGATTGAAGAGGTAGGCGATTGTTGCTTTGTAGTCCATCATCGGTCGTTGCCCTTTCTTTTATCAGTTGAAGTAGTTCTTGAATCGCTGGAATATCGACTGTTTGGTGTCGGAGTCGCCCTTGAAGTTGTCGCTCTCCTTAAACTTTTCCAAGGCAGTCTTTTCCTCTTTGCTCAGTGTCTTAGGCACATAGACGCTGATGTTTACTATAAGGTCGCCTCTGCCGTGGCCATAGTTCTGTACAGAGGGCAGTCCCTTACCTCTCAAGCGCAGTGTCTTGCCTGGTTGCGTACCACTTTCTATCTTCACCTTGAGGCGGGTACCTTGGATGGTAGGAATCTCCACCTCTCCGCCTAACGCTGCTGTGGGGAAGTCGAGCAACAGGTTATATATAAGGTTGTTGTTGTCGCGGATAAAGGTGGTGTTCTCTTCCTCTTCTATGAGCACCTGTATGTCACCGTTGACACCGTTGCGTGGGCCGGCATTACCCTTGCCTGCTACGTTGACCACCATTCCTTCCATCACACCGGCTGGAATCTTAATCTCCACCACTTCTTCGCCTTTCTCTACGCCGGTGCCGCCGCAGTGGGGACATTTGTTCTTGATGATTTTGCCTTCGCCGTTGCAGGTGGGGCATACGCCCTGTGTCTGCATCATACCGAAGATACTTTGTGTGGTGTGGGTGATCACTCCACTGCCATGACAGGTGGGGCAGGTCTCCATGGTGCTGCCCTGTTGGGCGCCGCTGCCGTGACAATGAGAGCAGACAACATCTTTACGCACCTTAAACTTCTTTGTCACACCTGTCTCTATCTCCGACAGACTGAGTTTCACTTTGAGGCGCAGGTCGCTTCCTCTGAATTTCTTTGGTCCTCTCGAACCGCTGAATCCTCCAGAGGCATGTCCACCGAAGATATCTCCAAACATTGAGAAGATATCGTCCATGTTCATGCTGCCTCCGCCGAAGCCGCCGAAGCCGCCGAAGCCGCCGGCACCACCGCCAGGAGCATTGAAACCAAACTGGTCATATTGCTGGCGTTTCTGGGGGTCGTGGAGCACATCGTAGGCCTCGGCAGCCTCCTTAAACTTCTCCTCAGCCTCCTTGTTGCCAGGATTACGATCGGGGTGATATTTGATGGCTATCTTTCGGTAAGCCTTTTTTATTTCGTCTTCTGAGGCTTTCTTGTCAACGCCAAGCACCTCATAGTAGTCTCTCTTTGCCATAATAATTCATTTAGTTTTTATGCACCTACCGCCACTTTGGCATGACGTATCACTTTGTCGTTGAGCATATATCCAGCCTGAATACAGTCGAGCACCTTGCCTTTCTTCTCATCACCCATACCGGGCACCATGGCGATGGCCTCGTGCAAGTCAGTGTTGAAGACGGCCTCTGTGGTGTCGATTTTCTTTACTCCCTGACCTTCGAGGGTTTTGATAAACTTGGTTAAGATGAGTTCCATGCCGTCTCTTATCACCTGTGGGTCATCGGTCTTCTTTCCGTTCTCTATGGCACGTTCCATGTCGTCGAGAATAGGCAGGATGGCAGTGATGGTCTTTTCGCCACCATTGAGGATGAGTTCAGCTTTCTCTTTGAGTGTACGTTTGCGATAGTTGTCAAACTCAGCAGCAGCTCTCAGATATTTATCTTTGAGCTCCTCTATCTGTTCCTGTGCCACCAGCAGAGGGTCCTTCTCCTCTTGAGGCTCTTCTGTCTGTTTCTCCTGACCGTCGTTATTCTCCTCCTGAGGAGTGTTGTCAACAGTTTTCTGCTGTTCTTCCTGTGGAGCGTTGTTCTGCTCCGTGGTTTCCTTTGTGTTATTTGTTTCTTTCATGATGGTTTGTTGTTGTATGTATGAGATAGGTTTGCAAAAACTGTGCCATGTTGTGTGAGTGTCTTTTCTGACATCACTTTCGTGTCACAAAAACTTATTCTCCATACATTTTCTGCTTCTGTTCCTTGATGCTCTCATCGTAGATATACTGATCATATTCCATCAGTTTGTCGATGGTGCCGCTTGGGGTGAGTTCGATGATACGGTCGGCAACGGTCTGGATAAACTCGTGGTCGTGGCTGGCAAAGAGGATATTTCCTTTGAAACTCACAAGATTATTGTTGAATGCCTGGATGCTCTCAAGGTCGAGGTGGTTGGTAGGGGTGTCGAGAATCAGACAGTTGGCGTTCTTAAGCTGCATGCGTGCTATCATACAGCGCATCTTCTCACCTCCTGAGAGCACATTAACCTTCTTCTGCACATCTTCGTCCTTGAAGAGCATTCTTCCGAGGAAGCTCTTCATCTGCACCTCGTTGCCTTTGCCATACTGGCTGAGCCAATCTACGAGGTTGAGCTCGCTGTTGAAGAACTCTGTATTGTCGAGTGGCAGATAGGCAGTGGTGATGGTCACTCCCCATTTGTATTCACCGGCATCGGCTGTTCTGTTACCATTGATAATCTCAAAGAGGGCGGTCATAGCCTTGGGGTTGTGACTGAGGAACACAGTCTTCTGTCCCTTCTCAATGGTGAAGTTGACGTTGTCGAAGAGTACGGTGCCGTCGGCATCCACAGCCTTGAGGTTCTGCACTTCGAGAATCTGAGTACCTGGTTCACGCTCCATCTGGAAGATGATTCCTGGATATTTTCTTGAAGATGGACGAATCTCTTCCACGTTGAGTTTCTCGAGCATTTTCTTGCGCGAGGTGGTCTGCTTACTCTTGGCAACGTTAGCAGAGAATCGGCGGATAAACTCTTCCAACTCCTTGCGTTTCTCTTCAGCTTTCTGTCGCTGGTTCTGTGCCTGGCGGAGGGCCAACTGTGAACTCTCATACCAGAAAGAGTAGTTACCAGAGAAGACAGTCACCTTACCGAAGTCGATATCTACTGTCTGGGTGGAGACAGCGTCAAGGAAGTGACGGTCGTGCGACACCACGAGGACAGTCTGTTCTACGTTGCTCAGGTATTCTTCCAACCATTGTACGGTATCAAGGTCGAGGTCGTTAGTGGGCTCGTCGAGCAGGAGGTTGTCGGGGTGTCCGAAGAGTGCTTTGGCCAGCATGACACGCACCTTCTGGTTGTTCGACAGCTCGCCCATCATCTTATAGTGCTCGGTCTCCTTAACGCCGAGGTTCTGCAGCAGTTGGGCTGCTTCGCTCTCTGCCTCCCAGCCGTTCATCTCAGCAAACTTCAGTTCGAGGTCAGCTGCTCTGTTGCCATCCTCTTCGCTCATCTCATCCTTGGCATAAAGGGCTTCGCGCTCCTTCATGTTCTCCCACAGTGCGCTGTGGCCCATAAGAACGGTGTCCATCACCGAGTTCTCGTCATATTTAAAGTGGTCCTGTTCCAATACTGACAAGCGTTCGCCTGGGGCCATCTCTACCGTACCCTTGTTGGGCTCCAACTCGCCACAGATGGCGCGAAGAAGGGTTGATTTGCCTGCACCATTAGCACCGATAATGCCATAAATGTTACCATTAGTAAATTTGAGGTTCACGTCTTTGTAGAGAACCTTTTTCCCGAATTGGATAGCTAAATTTGTTACTGTAATCATTGTTGTCTTATTTCTTTTTGCTTTTTATCAGCATCATTTCTTTCTGTGTAGTAAGTCAAAATCCTTCCTATGTTTTGTGGCATAGGAGATAGAATCTTTGAGATGCTCTCTCCGAAATCGGATGCAAAATTACAAATAATTATTTGTTTTACAAAGTAATATGCCAATAACGATGATATTTGTGGCTCTTTTGGTCGATAGTAGGAGGTGTTTGTATGCAAGGTTTTACTTCTGTGTATTGGATGATTATAAGGATTAAGTGTAAGCAAAAAACAACTTTTGCTTACACATTGCTTTTTCAAAAGCCCGAAATACGGCGTTATTGTCAATCATGGACCACTATGGGCGCAAATACGCAATTCTCGTGGCATGGTATTTTTACGCTCTTTAACATCTGGCGTAAAACCTTTTTACCTCAGCGCACTTGACTGCCCAGTCATAGCTAAGTGGAGTGTTAACAAATGTAATGGTGGTGACTGAAAAGGCTGTTTTTGGGACCACTTTTTCAGGAGTTTTCGGTGAAATAGAAAAGGCTTTG
>JAHAZN010000055.1 GCA_018385335.1 Prevotella sp. | reverse complement strand
CTTTGGTTGAATGTTTCTTGTTTTACCGCATCGAGCGATACGATATCCGCGGCAAACAGCGTCTGAAAGTGGGACATAAATATTACATTGCCGATTTAGGCATCCGACATCTGCTCATTGGCATCCGCAACAACGATTTAGGTCACTTGCTCGAAAACATCGTCTGTCTCGAACTCCTCCGTCGTGGCTATCAGGTCATGATCGGCAAGATGGGCGAAGCCGAAGTCGATTTCATCGCCCTGCAGTCAGGACAGCCCACCTACTTTCAGGTCTCCCTCTCCGTACGCGACGAGGCAACCCTTCAGCGTGAGTTGGCACCGCTGCGTCAGATCAACGACCACAATCCCAAATACCTGCTCACCCTCGACCCCGACCCATTGGTGCTCCATGACGGCATCCGCCAGCTCTATACACTCGACTGGCTGTTGGAGAAGTAGGATTTACTCATTCCCCACTCAAAAACCTTATTCAAATTCGGTGTATGAATATTATTTTCTTTTGCTAAATCAATGATTATCTTGAGACCGTATGGGAAATCCTCTGTGAAATACCTGCTTTCAAAATCAGGTATCCATCCACCATCAACTTCCTTCATAGGTGAAGTAATGTCTTGAAAAGCTACAATGCTCCTTATCTTTTCAGTAAGGCTTATAGCATCATGACTTTCATAATATTCCAAAAGTGATGGTATTGCCCCTGGAGTTACGGGCAACACATCAAGAAGCTGCATGAATTCTTTATCCATAGCAATTAGTGTCTTACTTGCTTCCACTGTCCATTCTTTATAGAAAAGGATATTGTGGCTGTATAATTCTCCATTCCAATCTTTCCACATGGAATAAATCCGACCTGTATGAAGAATGGGATTGCTATTTGTGAGTGAAGCTTCATAATGAGAATGAAGCAACTTTGTTGGAGTCATCCAAAGCGATTCAACAATCTTGCGAAATTCTTCCTTGTCTTCCATGTTTTCAACTGCGATTGAAACTTGAGGCTTGTACCCAAGTAAATTTGCTGCATGACCATATTTTGTTGTTCTGGCAATAAAAGGAACTCGCTGGAAACCAAATAAGCGAGCATTATTTCCCAATACCCTATGAGCAGTAAAGAAGAAGCCTGTGCTGCAAACTATCGAGCCAACCACAGCATTTCCTATATACGGCTTTATACACTCTAATGTACTCTCAATAGCAAAACCAGGAAGACACAGGAAGATGATGTTGCAATCATGCATCGCTTCTTGCGGATTGTTGCTGATGACATTCAAATTTCCTTTGTACGTTTTGCCCTCATGGTCTGTCACAATAATATGTTGAGACCAACGCTCTGGCTGTCGAGTGAAAATATTTACTTCAACTTCTGATTGAAATGATAGCACACCTGCACACACATGTGCAAGAGAACCTCCGCCACAAATACATACTCTAATCATAAATTTTTCTCTTTTTGGAAAACCATTCAATGATGCGCTGGTCTTGGTTCGGATATGATGACTCCTTTATGTGTGTCTGTGATCTGAAGGGTGATGACGTGATGCAGAGCATCGGTGTGGATATGTAGTTCCACCTTGGTGGCGTTGGGGGCGATGGTGTTGATGCCTCCGTAGATATTTAATGACACTTAATTTCCTGCCAACGTTATTGCTGTGAACCGTAGGGACGGTTGGTTTTTGTCGCTAAGCCCTTATTGATGTAGGAGCGGATGTTGCTGTCGCTGTTGCCGCTGCGGAAGTTGGGGCAGTAGGGGAGAAGCTGATTGAAGAAGGAGGACTTGACGGCGAGGGTGGTATCGAGGTAGGGGATGTCCTCGTCTTCTATCATCTCAATGATGACACTGGCAAAGTCGGCTGCCGAGAAACACTCCTTCAACTTGATGATGTATTTGGAATCGACATACACATTATTATATAAACGTACGCGTGTGGGGTCTTTATCTTCCTCTGTCGTTTGATAGTTGAAGTTCTGAATGGCTTCGGTGGCATTGGGCAATATCTGATTGTTGCCTCCACTGATGTTGATGGTAATAGACGATTGCTCTTTCTCCATAATTATTGGATTATTAGATGTTATATTCGTTATGTTTTGGGGTGATTCTTCATTGTTTGGTCAATCTGCCGTGCATAGAGTTATTGAACGAGACTGCGCAGTTTCTGCGCAGAAATTGAACGGTTATTGAACGAAATGGGGGTTTTTCGCTCATTTTTTGAACGGTATTGAACGGATTTGTTTTCGCTTTCTTCGGTTTGTATCTTTGCATCGCAGTCCAGAAATATGTAACCTCTGCCGGACGTAGTGACTGCCTGCGTAAATACCAAGTCCCATACCGGCGATGGGCAGTATCTATGAGTAAAGCTTATAAAGTTGAAGCTAAAGTGATGAATTTCGGTACTTACAAAGGTAAGACGATCTACACGGTACGTCCCGTGAGTTATGGTCTCCTAACTACCGAGGAGGCTGCTCGCCAGATCTCTACGGAGTGTACGGCTACTCCCGCTGACGTGAAGGCTGTGCTCGACCGCTATGCTTACTACGTGAAGGAGAACCTCAGAAAGGGCTATGACATCGAACTGCTGGGCTTCGGTACGCTGACCCTCCGATTCCTCATCGCTCACAGCGTGACAGCGATTGAACAGGCTAATGCTAAGATGGTGAAATGTCTTATGCCTGCCTTCCGTCCTTCGTACAACATCTACAATGGTACGCGCGTCTATGACCTGATACCAGAGAAGGTGTCGCTGGTGAAGCTTGGTGACGAACAGCTGCCTGCTGATAACACTGGCGAGGACGCGGGTGAGGATATTGGCGAGGATAGCGAGAATCCATTAGGTTAACTTTCACTTCCCGCAGATGGTATGAGGCGCCGTCTGCGGGAGCCTTTGAGACATGAAGTTTATCTTGTACATTTATCTTAAAACATCGAGTATGAATATGAATTGGAAGTGCATCGTGCTGTATGTGATCAGGGTGATTGAACTGATGTTGACGGGGGCTGCCGGTGGGGCGGCTGCACAGATGCTTTAATCTTGTTTTCACAGGGGGCACGGCGGTGTCCTCTGTGGTTCTTATTTTTTTATTGTTTTTGTTATGAGGAAAATTTCATTGATTGTAGTGCACTGCTCGGCTAATAGGGCAGGGAGTGCTGTTCGCCTGGCGGACATTGACCGTTACCACCGTTCGCTGGGATGGAAGGGCTGTGGTTACCATTATGTGATTCCTGTGGATGGGGCGATTGAGGTGGGGAGGCCGGAGGCGCAGGTGGGAGCGCACTGTCGTAACCATAATGCGCATAGCATCGGGGTGTGTTATGTGGGTGGCTTGGCTGCTGATGGGACGCCGATGGATACGAGGACGCCGGCGCAGCGGGTGGCGTTGAAGAGGCTGATAAGTGAGCTGCGGGAGAGGTATCCTAAGGCGCTGGTGGTGGGGCATAGTGACCTTGATCCACGGAAGCCTTTTTGTCCTGGGTTTAATGTGGTGTTTGCGGATGTCTCCGACTGACAACGTTATATGACGGTTTTATTCTATCAGTTCTAAGAGTTCTATGGGGCAGTTCATCTTGGCATAGCCCAGGAAATTGACGCGAAGGGCTATGGAGGTGGTGCCGTTAGGGGATTCTTCGAGGAACGCCTCGATACCGCGGAGTCTGCCGGTCTTGATGCGTACCTTGCTGCCGGCACGGAGGCGGGTGGGATCGATGGTGATGGGACTGTCGCCATCGCCTACCATGCGGATGAAGTTGAGCATCTGGGGGTGGGGGATGCGGGCAAAGTCGTTCCTGCCAGAGGGGGTCGTGCTGGCTCTGTCCATCAGGAAACGGTGGATGAAACTGGCTTCGCTGGCTATCTTATAGCGTAGTTGGTCGCTGCACTCGATGAAAAGGTAGCAGGGACAGAGGAGCCGTTCTACTTCCACTCGGCGACTCGTACTGGGTTGGATGCGTATTTCTTTCTGGGAGGGGACGTAGGTGGTGATAGGCTCTGTCGGGGCGATGACCTGCGCGCTCTTCCACTGGGTGACGAGCCGGGTGAGGCGCTCGGCAGAGCGTTTCTCAGTATTGGGGGTGACGACGGCGACAAACCACGAGGTTGTTTTCTTTTCCATCGGTAGATTTTTTTTCATGCCTACGGCGTCGGCAGATTCGGTAAGCCTGCCGGGGTAAATCACTGTTATCGGGGATAGAGAGCATCTATAGGGGAAGTGATTTAGGGTTCCTTCTCGCTGCGGGATGCATGGAGGGAATATTATATTAGGTGCAAATTTAGTATTTTTTTTAAACCTATGACCCGCTTTGGGCGTTTTTCTGGGGGAAATTAGGTTATTTTAACTCTGCTGTCTGAGCTATTCTTTTCGCTATATATTTTTTGTCGTAAACGGTATTCCTGCGGAATTACTCTGTTTTATTTTTTTATTTTCGGGAATATTGTTAATTTTGTGGCGTGTTACAAAGTATTTTACGATGAAGATAAATGGTTTTTTATTGGGAATTGGACTGGCTGTGTTGCTGAGTAGTTGCGGTACGACGGGGACGGTGCCTATCACCGGACGTAAGCAGCATCTGTTGGTGAGTGACGCACAGGTGCTTAGTCTGAGCAATCAACAGTATCAGGAGTATATGAAATCGGCGAGACCTTCTACTAATATGAGCCAGACGGCTATGGTGAAGAACGTGGGTAACCGATTGGCTAATGCTGTGGTTAACTATCTCAATGCCAACGGGATGGGTAGTGAGGTGTCGCAGTATCAGTGGGAGTTTAATCTCGTGCAAGACCAGAATATCAATGCTTTCTGTATGCCCGGTGGGAAGATCGTGGTTTACGAGGGTCTGCTCCCTATCACACGCGATGAGTCGTCGCTGGCGGTGGTGCTCGGACATGAGATAGCTCATGCCGTGGCGAAACACTCGGCGGAACGTCTTAGTAACTCGGTAAGACAACAGTATGGCACGCAGATTCTCGGTTCGGTACTCTCGGGAACGGGAGCGAGTACGGGGGTGCAGCAGTTGACGGCTGCCGCCTTTGGTATTGGCTCTGCATACGGTAGTGCTGCCTACTCGCGTAAACAGGAGAACGAGGCTGACCATCTCGGTATTATCTTTGCGGCTATGGCGGGCTATGACCCCTTGGTGGCTGTGGATTTCTGGAAGAGGATGGCGGCTGCTACGGGGAGTTCTTACTCGCTGTAGAGCGACCATCCCAGTGATGAGGCGCGAATAAAGAATATCAAGGGATGGATGCAGGAGGCGCAGTCGTATTACAAGAAGACGGGGGCTGCTCCTGTATCGTCGTCGGGTATGCGCACTCTTCATATCTCTTCGAAAAAGAAGTGAGGGGAGGCTGACGGTAGCCTAATAACAAAGAAATAATGCACAACCCTTGGGAATGTGCGCAATTTGAGTGCCTGGCGTTTTAAAATAGTTTAAATCAAGAAGACGAAAAAGGCATTTCTTCTTTGTTTGCATTACTTTTGCATAACGGAAAGAAATAGTAGAAAACAAGAAAAATAGATATGTTTGAAAATTTAAGTGACAGATTAGAACGCTCGTTTAAAATTCTGAAGGGTGAAGGCAAAATCACCGAAATCAATGTTGCAGAGACGCTGAAGGATGTGCGTCGCGCTCTCTTGGATGCCGACGTCAACTATAAAGTGGCGAAAACCTTTACTGACACGGTGAAGCAGAAGGCGCTGGGTATGAACGTGCTAACAGCGGTGAAACCAAGTCAGCTGATGGTGAAGATTGTGCATGATGAGCTCACTGCTCTCATGGGCGGCGTTGCCTCGGAGCTGCAGCTCAATAACCGTCCGGCAATCATCCTGATGTCGGGTCTCCAGGGATCGGGTAAGACGACCTTCTGCGGTAAACTGGCTAACATGCTGAAGAATAAACAGCATAAGTCGCCGCTGCTTGTTGCCTGCGACGTCTATCGTCCTGCTGCCATCGAACAGCTGAAGGTGGTGGGTGAGACGGTCGGCGTGACTGTCTATTCGGAACCGGAGAGCAAGGATGTGGTGAGCATCGCTCAGAACGCTATACGCTTGGCAAAGCAGCAGAACCACAACGTGGTGATTGTCGATACCGCGGGTCGTCTGGCTGTTGACGAGGAGATGATGAATGAGATAGCGATGCTCAAGGAGGCGCTGCAGCCTGATGAGACGCTCTTTGTCGTTGACTCGATGACGGGCCAGGATGCGGTGAACACTGCAAAGGAGTTTAATGACCGTCTGGATTTCGACGGCGTGGTGCTCACCAAACTCGACGGTGACACGCGTGGCGGTGCTGCACTCTCTATCAGAACGGTAGTCACCAAACCTATTAAGTTTGTTGGTACGGGAGAGAAAATGGAGGCTATCGACGTGTTCCACCCAGAACGTATGGCTGACCGTATCCTCGGTATGGGTGACATCGTGAGTCTTGTTGAGCGCGCTCAGGAGCAGTTTGACGAGAAACAGGCGAAGGAGCTGGAGAAGAAGATACGAAAGAACCAGTTTGACTTCAACGACTTCATGTCGCAGATACAGCAGATCAAGAAGATGGGTAACATCAAAGACTTGGCTGCAATGATTCCCGGCGTGGGCAAGGCTATCAAGGATGTGGATATCGATGATAATGCGTTCAAAGGTATTGAGGCTATGATCAACAGTATGACGCCGCATGAGCGCTCGCATCCTGAAGTGCTTAACCAGAGCCGACGTCTGCGTATCGCTAAGGGTTCGGGAACGAACATTCAGGAGGTGAACCGTCTCATCAAACAGTTTGACCAGACAAGAAAGATGATGAAGATGGTGACGGGTGCTAACACGAGCAAGATGATGCAGATGGCGGCTACCATGCGAGGAAAGATGAAATAAACAACACGGAAAAGAATCAATATAACACAAGATATCATGCAACTGATAGACGGAAAAAATACTGCTGCTCGCATCAAGGAGGAGATAGCTGAAGAGGTGAAGGCAATCATCGCTTCAGGAGGAAAACAGCCTCATCTCGCTGCGGTGCTGGTGGGACATGACGGGGGCTCTGAGACCTACGTGAAAAACAAAGTGCTGGCATGCGAGGCCTGCGGGTTTAAATCGACACTCATACGCTATGAGGAGGATGTGACCGAGGAGGAACTGCTTGCCTGTGTCGATCGTCTCAATACTGATGATGACGTGGATGGGTTTATCGTGCAGTTGCCACTGCCTAAACATATTGACGAACAGAAGATTATCGAGGCTATCGACTATCGTAAGGATGTGGATGGATTCCATCCCGTCAACGTGGGACGAATGGCTATCGGACTGCCCTGTTTTATCTCTGCCACACCCCTGGGTATCCTTACGCTGCTACAGCGTTATGAGATAGCTACCTCGGGAAAGAAATGTGTGATCCTGGGACGCTCAAACATCGTGGGCAAGCCTATGGCGCAGCTGATGATGCAGAAACAGTATGGCGATGCTACGGTGACGGTGTGTCACAGTCGTTCTGCCAACCTGAAAGAGGAGTGTCGTGAGGCGGATATCATCATTGCTGCTATCGGACGACCGGATTTCGTGACGGCGGACATGGTGAAGCCCGGTGCTGTGGTGATCGATGTGGGTACTACTCGTGTGCCCGATGCGACACGTAAGAGTGGCTACCGTCTTAACGGCGACGTGAAGTTTGATGAGGTGGCTCCTAAGTGCTCGTTTATCACTCCTGTTCCCGGTGGTGTGGGACCGATGACTATCTGCTCGCTGATGAAGAACACCCTCTCGGCAGGGAAAAAGGAGTTGTATGACTGATAACGTGCTCAACGCAACAGCCGACGACTTCTACCGTAGGGGCAATGAACTGCGAAAGGAAGGGAAATGGGGCGAGGCTATTAACTGCTATCAGCAGGCTATCGCACTCGACCCGGAGAGTCCAGCTGTTGTGGCAAAGCAGATGCTCGACGATATCTTGAACTATTACAACAAGGATATATATAATCCATAATAACATCATATTATGAGTAAACTAAGAGGGGCCATCGTGGTCGATACCAACAGGTGTAAGGGCTGCGCACTCTGCGTAGAAGCCTGTCCGAAGGATGTGATAGCGATGGCCAAGAAAGTGAACGTCAATGGCTATCCTTACGTTGAGGCGGTTAGTCAGGACAATTGTATAGGATGTGCATCGTGTGGCATCGTGTGCCCCGATGGCTGCATCACTGTTTACAAACTCAAAACAACAACAGAAAAAGTTTAGTGACATGGCAGAACAAGAAGTGACGCTGATGAAAGGCAACGAGGCTATCGCCCGTGCTGCCATCAGATGTGGCGTTGACGGATTTTTTGGTTACCCCATCACACCGCAAAGTGAGATCATCGAAACACTCGCACTCGACAAACCCTGGGAGACCACTGGTATGGTGGTGCTGCAGGCGGAGAGCGAGGTGGCGGCTATCAACATGGTGTATGGCGCTGCCGGAGCAGGGAAAAGGGCATTCACCTCTTCATCCAGCCCGGGCGTGGCGCTGATGCAGGAGGGTATCACTTATATGGCGGGCGCTGAAATTCCCGGCGTGGTGGTAAACGTGCAGCGTGGAGGTCCTGGATTGGGAACAATACAGCCTTCGCAAAGCGACTATTTTCAGGCTACACGAGGGGGCGGAAACGGAGACTACAACGTGATAGTGCTCGCTCCTAACTCGGTGCAGGAGATGGCTGACTTTGTCGATCTCGCCTTCCAACTGGCATTCAAATACCGTAACCCTGCGATGATTCTCAGTGATGGCGTGATAGGACAGATGATGGAGAAGGTGGTGCTGCCGCCTTACAAACCGCGCCGCACAGAGGAGGAGATTAGAAAAGAGTGTCCATGGGCTACGATAGGACGTAAGGCTGACAGGAAGCCGAATATCCATACCTCGCTGGAACTCAAGCCCGAGGCGATGGAGGCGCATAACATTCATCTCCAGGAGAAATATGCGGAGATCCGTCGCAATGAGGTGCGTTATGAGACGCAGCAGTGTGAGGATGCTGATTATATCATCGTGGCTTTCGGAAGTGCTGCCCGTATCGCACAGAAGGCGATAGAGATGGCACGCGAGAAGGGAATGAAGGTGGGACTGTTCAGACCTATCACGCTCTGGCCCTTCCCCACACAACAGGTGGCGGAACTCGCAAAGGGAAAGAAAGGCATCCTCGTGGCGGAGATTAACGCCGGACAGATGGTGGAGGATGTGCGCTTGGCAATCAACGGTAGTGTGCCTGTAGCTCATTTCGGACGTCTCGGAGGTATCGTGCCTGAGCCTGACGAAATAGTGGATGCACTGAAAACAAAATTTTAGTATTATGGCAGAAGTAGATAACGAATTGATAAAACCAGAGAATATCGTTTATCAGAAACCCGCATTGATGAACGATGTGCCTATGCACTATTGTCCTGGATGCAGTCATGGTGTGGTACACAAACTCGTGGCTGAGGTGATAGAAGAGATGGGCATGGAGGAGAAAACCGTGGGGGTGTGTCCCGTGGGATGTGCTGTCTTCGCCTACCGTTACTTAGATATCGACTGGCAGGAGGCGGCACATGGACGAGCACCTGCCGTGGCTACGGGAATAAAGAGACTCTGGCCCGACAGACTGGTGTTTACTTATCAGGGCGACGGCGACCTGGCTTGTATCGGTGCTTGTGAGACGATACACGCGCTCAACAGGGGAGAGAACATCGTCATCATCTTTATCAACAATGCCATCTATGGCATGACGGGTGGACAGATGGCTCCCACTACGCTGATGGGGCAGAAGACGAGCACATGTCCTTATGGGCGTGTGGCTTCGCTACACGGCTATCCGTTGAAGATGACCGAACTGGCGGCGCAGTTGGAGGGTACTTGCTATGTCACCAGACAGAGCGTGGAGAGCGTGGCGGCGATAAGGAGTACGAAACGTGCGCTGAGAAAGGCGTTCGAGGCTTCGATGGCTGGAAAGGGTAGCTCACTCGTGGAGGTGGTTTCTACCTGTAACAGCGGATGGAAACTGTCGCCCGTGAAGGCTAATGAATGGATGAAGGAGCATATGTTCAACTTCTATCCTAAGGGTGACTTGAAGGATACCTTGTAAGTAGAAACAAAAAATGTGCAGACAATGAAAAAAGAAATCATCATATCTGGTTTTGGTGGGCAGGGTGTGCTCTCCATGGGGAAAATCCTGGCTTATTCGGCGCTGATGGAGGACAAGGAGGTGACGTGGATGCCTGCCTATGGACCGGAGCAGCGCGGAGGAACAGCGAATGTGACGGTGATAGTGAGCGATGAGAAGATTTCATCGCCTATCCTCAGCTCGTATGATGTGGCTGTGGTGCTCAATCAACCGTCGTTGGATAAGTTTGAGGGTCGCATCAAACCGGGCGGCATACTTATCTACGACAGCTACGGCATCATCAACCCTCCTACGCGTAAGGACATCACCATCTATCGTATCAATGCGATGGATAAGGCGGCGGAGATGAAGAATGCAAAGATATTCAACATGATCGTGTTGGGCGGTCTCCTCAAGGTGTGCCCCGTGGTGAGCACCAATGGAGTGGAGAAGGGTCTCTACAAGACGCTGCCTGAACGACATCACTCGCTCATCCCGCTGAACATGGAGGCATTTGCCGAGGGAGGAAAAATTATTGATTAGTAAATGGATGAACAAAAGGGAAAGATGATGAAAAGACATGTTTCATTAGCTGTTGCTACTTTAGCTGCGCTCGCTCTCTCTGCTCAGACACTGGAGGGGAGCAAGACCATGGACAACTGGTATATCGGAGTGAACGGTGGGGTGAACGTGAAGACGACACAGTCGGCATTCACCAAGGATATCAACCCTTCTGCCGGTCTCCGCATAGGACGTGCCTTCACGCCTGTCCTCGGCGTGGCAGTGGAGGGGGAGGTTTACTTCGATAACAAGGGAAGTGAATACCGACCACTCGGTACGTTCGTCAAGGGGATCAATGTATCGCTCTTGGGAACAACAAACTTCAGCAACTGGCTGTGGGGGTATAAGGGGACTCCTCGCTGTCTCGAGGTGATAGGTGTCTATGGTCTCGGATGGGGACATCTCTTCCATACTGCAGGTAATGTGGTGCCCGAACAGAATGTGCTTACATCGAAGTTGGGTATAGACCTCGCCTTTAACCTCGGGAAAAAGAAGGCTTGGCAGCTTTATATCGAACCGAACATCACCTATGGGCTCAATCCCTTAGGCTCGAAGATGGGGTATAATGTCAACAATTCTGCTGTGGGTGTGCTCGCCGGTATCAACTATAAGTTTGGATGCAGCAATGGTACGCACAACTTTAAGTTGGCTACCTTGCGTGATGCTGCCGAGGTAGAGGCGCTCAACCAGAAAATCAACGAGTTGCGTGCGGAGAACGACAGAAAGGACAATGCTATCAGCAATGCCAACCGCACCATCGTAGAGCTGCGTCAGCAGTTGACCGACTGTCAGAACCGTCCCGTCACCACGACCGTCACACAGCAGGTAGTGAAGCAGAGCAATGTGCTTCAGCCTACCGTTATCTTCGGGCAGGGTAAGCGTACCATCGATGCCGCCCAGTATGCGAGCATCGCAATGGTGGCGAACTATATGAAGAAGCACAAGGAGGCAAAGGTGCTCATCAAGGGCTATGCGTCGCCGGAGGGAAGTAAGGAGATCAACCAGCGTATCTCCGAGGCGCGTGCCAATGCTGTGAAGGAGGCGCTCGTCAATAGATACAAGATTGATGCTTCGCGTCTCACCACTCAGGGAATGGGTGCCACCGATGAGTTGTTTGAAGAAGTAGATTTCAACCGTGTTGCTACGTTCACGGATATCAACAAGTAGAATGTTTTTTACATGACAATACAATCGGTCGCCGGTTCCTGTAGGGCTGGCGACCGATTGCTTTATATGATACTTCTGCTATAAGTGAAGCAATGGGCGGTGATATGAGTTAAAAAACTATAATTGTTGTTGAGCATTGAGGAGAAAAGTAGTGAAATGTTGTGTAATTGAGAGGAAAGCAGTACCTTTGCACGGCTTTTGGTGGAGGTGTCTTTGGATGCTGAAACCTAATTATTAACTTATTATTTAATTTTTAGTATGAATCAATACGAAACCGTTTTCATTTTGACTCCCGTTTTGTCTGATGAACAGATGAAGGAAACGGTCGCTAAATTCAAGAAGGTGCTCACCGATAATGGTGCAGAGGTTCTGAATGAAGAGACCTGGGGTTTGAAGAAGATGGCATACGCCATCGACAAGAAATCGACAGGTTTCTACTGCCTGTTGGAGTTTAAGGCTGAGCCTACAGTAATCAACAAGCTCGAAGTGGCTTATCGTCGTGAAGAGAAGGTGATTCGTTTCATGACCGTGAAGCTCGATAAGTATGCTGTAGAGTATGCCGAGAAGAGAAGAAACAAGTACGCAAAAAAAGAGGAGGCTTAAATCATGGCAGCACAAGAATCAGAAATCCGTTATCTTACCGCTCCGTCTATTGACGTGAAGAAGAAGAAGTATTGTCGTTTCAAGAAGAGCGGCATCAAGTATATCGATTACAAGGATCCCGAGTTCCTCAAGAAGTTCTTGAACGAGCAGGGAAAAATCCTGCCCCGTCGTATTACAGGTACTTCATTGAAGTATCAGCGCAGAGTGGCTCAGGCTATCAAGCGTGCGCGCCAGATAGCTCTGTTGCCTTACGTTACTGACTTGATGAAATAAATTAAGGAGGACAGAAAGAATGGAAATCATACTGAAAGAAGATATTATCGGACTTGGTTTCAAGAATGATATCGTGAATGTAAAGTCTGGTTACGGACGTAACTATTTGATTCCTCAGGGTAAGGGCGTTATCGCTTCTCCTTCGGCTAAGAAGGTGCTCGCTGAGAACCTCAAACAGCAGGCTCATAAGCTCGCAGCACTCAAGGCTGCTGCTGAGCAGAAGGCTGAGACGCTGAAGGACGTGGCTCTCACTATCTCTGCAAAGGTGAGCGCAACAGGTGTGCTCTACGGATCGGTGACCTCGGCTACCGTAGCTGAGGAACTGGCTAAGTTGGGCAAGGATGTTGACCGCAAAATCATCGTGATGCGCGACATCAAGAAGGTGGGTGACTATGTTGCTACCATACAGCTCCACAAGGAGGTGCAGGCTGAGATTCCTGTAAAGGTGGTGGCTGAAGGGGTTCAGGAGGAAGCTCCCGTTGCTGAGGCTCCCGTTGCTGAGGCTCCCGCTGCTGAGGTAGAGGAGACTCCCGCTGCTGAATAATACGCAATGTGATTATTTGATATATCGAGACGCTCGCCCTTGGGGTTGGTGTCTCGATTTTTTTTTCAATCGTGTTTTAGCATAACGGCAGGATGTTCTCTCTTCTTCTTCTTTCCTTTTTCACGATAGTGGAACTCAACTGTGAGAACTTATTCGATTTTCGTCATGACGAGATGAAGGACGACTGGGCGTTTACGCCCGAGGGCTCACACTGTTGGACGAAGAGCAGGTATTGGCATAAACTCGACCAGACGGCCAAGACCATCCTCTCTTGTGCTGATTCGACTGACTGCAGCCCTTCATTGGTCGCTTTGTGTGAGGTGGAGAACGACAGTGTGTTGAGAGACCTTACACGCCGTTCGTTGTTGCGAACAATGCGTTATGAGTATTTTATCACTCAATCGCCAGATGTGAGAGGCATCGATGTGGCGTTGCTCTATGATCCGCTCACCTTTCATCCTCTCTCTTCCCATTCTCTTAGAGTCACCATGCCCCAAGGATTCCGTCCCACACGCGACATTCTCTATGTGTCGGGCAAGATAGTTACTGATGATACCCTTCATGTCTTTGTTGTCCATGCGCCAAGCAAATATGGTGGCGACAGTTTTACTCGTCCGGCAAGGATGGCTGTGATGGAACGTCTCATGGAGGGCATCGATTCTCTTCGGGCAGAGAACAGTAAGGCCAGGATCATCGTGACAGGCGACTTTAATGAGGAGAGGGAGAGCAAGGTGCTTTGTGCTATCGAAGATTCACGACTCTGTCATGTGTCTAAGGAAGCAACAGGTCTCAATGGTGCTTTGGGCACCTATCGTTACCGAGGGCATTGGGGGAGCATCGACCATTTCTTTATCAGTTCTTCGCTGCTTCCTTTTGTTCATACTGTGCTCGTCAACGATGCGCCGTTCCTCTTAGAGGAGGAGACAAAATACGGCGGAGTGAAACCCCGCCGCACCTTTGTTGGTTATCGCTACCAATATGAGGGGTTCAGCGACCACCTTCCCCTGATATTGCGATTTTCTTTCCGTTGATGAGATAAAGTCCTTTCTTCAGTTGCTTCGTTGCGCCAGAAACACGGCGGCCATCAAGAGTGTAGATAGCTGTTGATGATGGAGTATTTGTTAGCTCCCTGATGGCTGTTTCAACACCTCCCATCAACTTGAACGTGATGACACCTTGTTCATCCATGGCGATATCGGTGATGGGTTTCCCCATTCCTCCACCCGTATAGACCGTGGCTGCAGGATGAGAGGTGTCTGTGAGTTCTGTTGTGTTCGCCGTGCCTGGGAAGAGGTCGCCGGCGGCTTCCTGTTTATAGAGGTTGACATCGAAGAGTTGTCCCTGGTATTTCTCAACAAACGATTCGTTCCAGGCAGCAACCTTTTCATCCTCATCTTCAGCAATGGTCTGACCAACGAAGATTTGTGGTACGATCAGTCCATCGGCAGGAATGATGGTGAAACGTGGATGGCCGACAGTGCTGTTGATGGTAGTTATGCCGTTGAATGTGTTTGCTTCATAGTCAACATGCGTCACCATCATCCCTGCACCAAAGAGAAAACTGTTCCATCCCTTCGTCTGGATATTCTCTATCAGATAGTATTCATTGGGATTGGCATCGTTGACGATGCGGTAGGCATTGCCACCCTCGGCAAGCGACAGGAGTGAGACGTTGGCAGGTTCAGAGAGCGTGTCAATCTTCAGCCACCCGAAACATTCTCTCTCCCAAGCACTATACTCTGCGGGATAATAACCGTTTTTTAAATATTCGCCGGCATCCATCAGGTCCCAGTATTCCATGTTATGGTTCACGCATCGTTCGGCAGCGCTTCCCTGAGAAGGGTAGAGGTCATGCAGACCGATGCAGTGGGAGAACTCATGGCAGAAGAGGCCGATACCATTGATAAACAATCCTTTCTCTGCCTGATACTCCGGGTAGAAGTTGAGTTCGTTGTTCACTCCATAGCGTCCCACCTTCTTCCCATCGACAGTGACATTGGCGGGTAGTACCCCCGACTTGGGCCAGATGCAGTCGGTGGAATTGCCTGTCCAACTCTGTGAGTAGCCGGCATAGATGAGATAGACAAGGTCGATGATGCCATCGTCATTACTGTCATAACGAGAGAAATCAACCTCCTCATCAACGGCCGAGCAGGCATCGGCCAACAGCGCTTCTGTTTTCTCCTGTTTAACCCCTCCTGCACCATAGTAAGCTGTAGGGTGAGGGAGCGTCACGGGACCAATCACCTCAAAGTCGGGTGTAAACAGTCCTCTACTCATATCCGTGAAATAACGCTTCACACTACCATAGTTTTTACCCACGATAGGTTCTTTCTCTACATCGAACAGCTCCTCAGCATTGAGGTATTTGTTGAATACTGTCTTGGGCTCCTCTATCGTGAAAGGAGTGTCAGAGAAGGCTACCAGTATGACAGGCACCTTGGGTGAACCGACATGGGGAAGCAGATAGGACGAGGAGGCCACTGGTTCGCGCATGATGGCACGCTGACGCTTGGCAGGCAGGTTCTGATAGAAACGTTGACGGTTCTGACGGTTGATGAGTGAGAGTTCAGCATCACTGCGTCTGCCTGTTTCATGGGCGATGATGTCGGAAGGCAGCAGACAGCCTTGCTCATCAATCTCCGCCACATAGAAGGTTCTGCCCTCCTGATAGAGCAGTACTCCGTCGGTCGTCGTGTAATAACAATAGTTTTCGTCGCCATAACCTCTTACCCAGAGCGAAGAACCATCACTCTGATGGATGCAGACGGGTGTAGGACTCACCCTCACCGCTTTTGATGGAAGCAGCGTCATGATGACCATAATAAGCAGCGCAATTCGTTTCATAGTCTATTGATTTTTAATTCGTTATTGATAATCTTCTTACTTTATTCTTTAAAGAAATACTGTCCACGGTTCTTGGTTCTTTTGCCATAGTTGATGGCATGATGAGGGCAGTGGTGATAGCAAGCCAGGCAGCACGTACATTGATGCTGATGAGCGAAGACGGGCCATCCTTCTCCGTCGTAGCTGATGTTGCAGGTAGGGCACACCTTGGCACATTTGCCGCATCTGCTGCATCGCTCCTTGTCAACCAGAAATGGCTTGTCGCTAATCATGAAACGGTTGAAATAGGCGCCAAGGACATAGGAATAGAGCAGGGGAGTGGGGCCTTTCACTATTCTCATCACCCCTTTCTTTCTCTCCTTCACCTCTTCTGCTATCCTTCTCATTTCCTTCTTTGCCAATGCTATTTTTTCCTTTTCGCGTTCCGGTGTATCGGTATGCATAAAAGGAAGGCAGACATAGGTTTCGGGCATGATGAGCGAGTAGGCACTATCTGTGTGGCATCCTATCTTTTTCAGTTCCTTATTGAGGATGGTGATAGTCTCTCCGATGTCATCGCCGCAGGTGCACAGCGCATAACAGAAATGAGTGTTGTCTTTTCCCTGTAGAGAGAGTTGACGGATGAATCGCCTCACGATCTGTGGCGGTTGCCATCCATGTACGGGAAAGCAGAATCCTATGCGTTCTCCCTCGGCGAGACGATAAGTAGTCTTTCCGTTATGGAGTGCCTCGGTGATGGAAATGAGTGGTTCGCCCGTAGCCTCCGCCAACTGTCGTGCGGCCCAGCGAGTGTTGCCGGTACCAGAAAAATAGAATATCATGAAGTCTTTGTCTGATGGTCTTTAGTCGAGTTCTGATGATTCTTCTTGCCTCGCGCCCTCGACCTTTTTCTGTTTGGTTTCCCTTTCTCTCCACCTCTTCGGCTGTTGCCATGACTGTGCCAACGGCCGTTACGTCCTTTCTTCTTCTCCTCCACGCGGTAGGCTGGAGCGTCACCCAGTCCTTCGGGCAGCGGCAACTTGGTGATCTCCTTTTCGAGGAAACGTTCAATCTGATGGAAGAGATACATATCCTTCTCGCTCACCAGCGTGATAGCCACACCGTCTCTGTCGGCTCTTGCCGTACGGCCGATGCGGTGAACATAATCTTCAGCATCATGTGGCACGTCATAGTTGATGACCATGCGTATGTCGTCGATGTCGATGCCTCGCGCCACGATGTCGGTAGCGATAAGCACATCTTTCTGTCCCGTCTTAAACTCATACATCACCTCATCTCTTTCCTGTTGGGTCAGGTCGCTGTGCATCTGACAGCAGTTGATATGCTGGTGTCTGAGTTCGCGTGTGATTTCCTTCACCTTGTCTTTCTTTCCGGAGAAGATGATGACGCGGTTGAGCTGGTCGGTCTTGAAGAGGTGTTTGATGATTCCGTTCTTCTGCGCCTCATAACAGAGGAATGCCGACTGCTGGATCTTCTCCGCCGGTTTGCTCACCGCTATCTTCACCTCCACGGGGTTATGCAGCAGGGTCTTGGCCAGTTGTTGTATCTTCGCCGGCATGGTGGCAGAGAACATGATTGTCTGATGCTCCTTAGGCAGTTGACCGGCAATCTGTAGGATATCATCATAGAAACCCATGTCGAGCATCCTGTCAGCCTCGTCGAGGATGAAGAAACTCACCTTACTGAGGTCAACGTTCCCCATTTTGATATGACTGATCAGTCGTCCTGGTGTCGCTATCACCACGTCAGCTCCCATCTTCAGACTCTTTGTCTCCTGGTCATATCGGTTGCCATCGTTTCCTCCATAGACAGCCACACTGCTGATGCCATCAAGGTAATAGCCAAAGCCTTGCATCGCCTGGTCTATCTGCTGTGCCAGTTCTCGTGTGGGAGACATGATGACACAGTTGATTGCATTCTTGGGGTAGCCGCCATCGTCGAGCAGACTGAGTACAGGGAGCAGGTAAGCCGCAGTCTTTCCTGTGCCCGTCTGTGCCACACCTATGAGGTCATGGAAATCGAGAATCTCCGGGATGCACCGCTCCTGGATAGGTGTACAGTCCTCGAAGCGCATGTCGTAGAGCGCGTCGAGGATGTTATCGTTGAGATAGGTTTCTTCAAATTTCATATATCAGTGTTCGTGTTTCAGTGTTCTTGATTCTTTGCCGTGAGGATGTTTCTTGTGACGTCGTTATCAGTTAGGTGCATTTCGATAGCAGTAGTAGGCGATGAACGCATAGAGGATGTTGGGAATCCAGGCGGCGATGACCGAGGGGAGTCCGGCGTTGATGGCAAAGGTGGAGCTGATGGACTGCAGCAGGATATAAGAGAAACTCAGTGCCAGACCGATGCCGAGGTAGAGACCCATGCCGCCTTTGCGCTTGCGCGCACTCAGACTGGCTCCGATGATGGTGAGGATAAATGAGGCGAAGCATGAGGCAATGCGTTTGTGATATTCCACCTCATACTGCACCACATTGCTCGAACCACGGTTCTTCTGTTTGGCGATATACTGTTTGAGTTCAGGACTGGTGAAGGTCTCCTGCTGACCTTTGCTGAACACCAGGTCCATGGGCTCCATCATGATGAGCGTGTCTATCTCCATGCCCGTGGTGATATGTTCACGCATACCTTTCAGTTCCCTGATCTTGTAGTTGATAGCCTTCCAGTGGTTACGACTGTCGGAGATGGTGTCGTAGCGGATGATGTTAGCTGTCATGTGACTCACCAGTTTCTTCTTCTCAAACTTGTCGAGAGAGAAGCCGTAGCCCGTCTTTGTACGGTCGTCATATTGGGCAATATAGGCGATCACTCCTTGATCTACCAGGAGCTGTACGTTGCTGGCCGATGTGTTCTTCTTATTGTTTTTGTAGAGCGACTCGAAGTCGTGTCGTATCACCGTGCCCTTGGGGATGATGAAGGAACCGAGATAGAAGTTGAGGATGGAGATAAAGGCTGCCGAAATCATGTAGGGGCGCAACAGACGCTTGAAGCTCATGCCGCTGGCGAGCATGGCGATAATCTCTGAGTTGCCTGCCAGTTTGGAGGTGAAGAAGATGACAGCGATGAAGACAAACAGCGGGCTGAAGAGGTTGGCGAAGTAGGGAACGAAGTTGGCGTAATAGTCGAAGACGATGGCGCGCAACGGCGCGTTGTTAGCGGTGAACTTCGCCAGGTTCTCGTTGACGTCGAAGACGATGGAGATGGAGATGATGAGGATGATGGAATAGAAATAGGTGCCGATGAACTTACCGATGATATAGCCATCGACCCTCTTGACGAGGCGCAGCGGATTCACCTGTTTCAAGATGTGCCAAAGCCATGCTGCAACAGATGCAACATGGCTCATAGAGTGGGATAGCTTTGTTCTTACCGTCATAGCTTGGGCTTTATCTCCTTCTGTTTAGTTGGTCAATAACACTTCTCTTCCACGTCGTGAAGTCGCCTTGAATGATATGCGCTCTCGCGTCGCCCACCAGTCGGAGATAGAAGGCGAGGTTATGAATGCTGGCTATCTGCATGGCGAGCAGTTCCTGTGCCTTGAAGAGATGATGGAGGTAGGCTTTGGTATAGACCCTGTCGGTATAGCAGCCCTCCTCGTCGATAGGAGTGAAGTCGTTCTCCCATTTCTTGTTGCGCATGTTCATCGTCCCTTCGTAGGTGAAGAGCATGGCATTGCGCCCATTGCGTGTAGGCATCACGCAGTCGAACATATCTACACCACGTTCTATCGCTTCGAGGATGTTCTGTGGGGTGCCCACGCCCATGAGATAGCGAGGCTTGTCCTTAGGAAGAATCTCGTTGACTGTCTCTATCATCTCGTACATCACCTCTGTAGGCTCACCCACGGCAAGTCCGCCGATGGCATTGCCGTCAGCGCCCTTGTCTGCCACATATTTGGCAGCGTCGCGGCGCAGTTCCTTGAACGTACAGCCCTGGACGATGGGGAAGAGGCTCTGCTGATGACCATAGAGCGGTGAGGTCTCGTTGAAACGCTTAAAGCAACGGTCGAGCCAGCGCTGGGTGAGCATAAGACTCTTCTTGGCATACTGGAAGTCGCTCTGTCCCGGAGGACACTCGTCGAAGGCCATGATGATGTCTGCACCTATCACGCGCTGTGTGTCCATCACATTCTCTGGTGTGAAGAAATGTTTTGAACCATCGACGTGTGAGCGGAACTCACATCCCTCTTCACGCAGTTTCCTTATCCCCGTGAGCGAGAACACCTGAAAGCCTCCTGAGTCGGTGAGGATAGGACGGTCCCAACCGCCAAAACGGTGGAGGCCACCTGCCTGCTGGAGGATCTCCAGACCGGGACGGAGGTAGAGATGATAGGTGTTGCCCAGGATAATCTGAGCCTTCACCTGTTGACGGAGTTCTTCGAAGTGGACACCCTTCACGCTGCCACAGGTGCCCACGGGCATGAAGATAGGCGTAGCTATCTGTCCGTGGTCGGTGGTAATCATTCCGGCGCGAGCCTCTGATGCAGTATCAGTGTATTGCAGTTCAAACGTCATGCTTCGCTTTTCTTGTTTTCGTTCTCTTCAACCTCGAAGACCATGGCATCATCCACCTTCTCGTCGGTGAGGGCAAACTGCCACACATCCTGAACATTCTCTACATAGTGGAAGTTGACGCCCTTGAGATAAACCTCCGGAATCTCCTCGATGTCCTTTCTGTTCTCGGCACACATCACGATGTCGGTGATGCCAGCCCGCTTGGCAGCGAGAATCTTCTCTTTGATACCACCCACGGGCAGTACCTTGCCTCGCAGTGTGATCTCGCCCGTCATGGCGGTGTTCTTTCTCACCTTACGCTGTGTGAGTGCCGAGGCGATAGAGGTGGCGATGGTGATACCAGCCGAAGGACCATCCTTAGGTGTGGCTCCCTCGGGGACGTGGATATGTATGTTCCAGTTGTCGAAGATGCGGTAGTCGATGTTCAGCAGGTCGGCGTGTGCCTTCACATACTCGAGGGCGAGCACTGCCGACTCTTTCATCACATCGCCGAGGTTACCCGTCAGCGTGAGTTTGGCACCTTTACCCTTGCTCAGACTTGTCTCGATGAAGAGAATCTCACCGCCGACACTCGTCCATGCCAGTCCGGTGACCACGCCGGCATAGGCGTTGCCCTGATAGATGTCGCGGTAGTAAGGAGGTTTGCCCAGCAGGTCTTCGATGTCCTGAGGGGTGATTTTCTGATAAGGCATCACCTTGTCGCTGGCATATCTGAAGGCAATCTTTCTCAGTACCTTACTTATCTGTTTCTCCAACTGTCGCACGCCGCTCTCACGGGTGTACTGTTCGATGATCTTTATTATTGCTGGTTTAGTGAATGACAAAGGACCGTTGTCGCTCATTCCCGTATTGCTCATCTCTTTGGGGATGAGGTGACGTCTGGCTATCTCAGTCTTCTCCTCGGTGATATAGCCGCTCACCTCGATGATTTCCATACGGTCGAGGAGGGGACGGGGGATGGTGTTGAGATCGTTGGCGGTGGCGATGAACAGTACCTTAGAGAGATCGTAATCAACGTCGAGGTAGTTGTCGTGGAATGCCGTGTTCTGTTCGGGGTCGAGCACTTCGAGCAGTGCCGATGCCGGGTCGCCGTGCATGGTGTTCTGCGTCACCTTATCTATCTCGTCGAGCACGAAGACAGGGTTGGATGAGCCCGCCTTCTGCAGGTTCTTGATGATACGTCCGGGCATGGCTCCCACATAAGTACGTCGGTGACCGCGTATCTCTGCCTCGTCGTGCAATCCACCTAGCGACATCCTGACATACTTCCTTTTCAGGGATTCGGCGATGCTCTTACCCAGGCTCGTCTTACCTACACCGGGAGGGCCATAGAGACAGATGATAGGCGATTTCAGGTCGCCGCGAAGACTGAGCACAGCGATATATTCGAGGATGCGCTCCTTCACCTTCTCCATGCCATAGTGGTCATGGTCGAGCACTTTCTGAGCCCTTTTGAGGTTGAGGTCATCGGTGGTATATTTGCCCCAGGGCAGCGACACCATCGTCTCGAGGTAATTGAGTTGAACGTTGAAGTCGGGACTCTGTGGGTTGAGCTGGTCGAGTTTGTCTGCCTCCTTCATGAAGATTCTCTTCATCTCTTCCGACCATTTTAAGTTTTTGGCTTTCTCGAGGAGCTCCACCTTTTCCGGACAGCCCTCGCCGTTGCCTATCTCTGCCTGGAGGTTCTTGATCTGCTGTTGGAGGAAATAGTTTTTCTGCTGCTCATCGATGTCATCGCGCGTCTTGTTCTTGATGTCCTGTCGGAGCTGTTGCAGTGCCATCTCCCTGTTCATGATACGCATCACATCGAAGAGACGCTGCTTGATCTCTGCGGTGCGCAACAATCCTATCTTCTCCTTGATAGAGAACGGCATGTTGGCGCATACAAAGTTGAGCGCCATGATGTTGTTGTGAACATTGCGCAGGGCGAAGGTAGCATCTTCGGGGATGTCGTCGTTGATTTTTACATAGTTGACACATAGTTGACGCAGGTCTTCGATGGCAGTGACAAACTCCTTGTCGTTGGAGTCGGGGTAGGAGTCGAGCAGTGTGTTCACCTTACCCTTTATGTAAGGTGTTTTCTTGGTGATAGTTATGAGTTCTGCCCTGCACAATCCTTGGATGATAGCCGTGAGGTTGCCACCGGGGAGCGAGATGGTCTTCACCACCTTTGCCAGCACGCCGACATCGTAGAGGTCAGTGACACCCGGCTCATCCACCTCGGGGTCGCGCTGTGTGAATACGGATATAACTCTTCCGGTCTTCTCTGCTTTCTTTACCAGAGCGAGACTTGATGCCCTACCCACGAGGATAGGAGTAACAACACCAGGGAAGACCACGATGTTTCTTACTGGCAGTATATCAAGTGTCTCTGGAAGGTCTGTTGGCCTGAGGTCTGCAATGTCGCCGTCAAGGTCGGCAATCATAGCAAAAGCCTTGTTATCTTGTCTGTTGTCCATCTTTTAAGATACGGTAAATATTCTTTTTAGCTTGCAAAGTTACGAATAAAATAGAAGAACGCCTAAAAATCGCCCTACGTTTTTTGTCAGAATGCCCCAAAAGCGTCTTCGATATGGTTGAGCGTAGCATCTTTTCCTTCATTCTTACAGATGGCGATGATGTCAAAACGCACCATTTGCTCTATGTCATACTTCTTGATATAGTTGTTGGCTGCCCGTCGTATCGACAGCATCTTCCTGTAGTCAACTGCTGTCTCGGGTTCGATGTAGGCGTTGCTTCGTCGGGTCTTCACTTCTACAAATACTATCTCGTTGCCCTTCGAGGCGATGATGTCGATGTCATGATGACCAAAGCGCCAGTTGCGCTCAACGATGCGATAGCCCTGAGCGGCCAGAAAGTCAGCAGCATAATCTTCGCCCCATCTGCCCAGTTCGTTGTGAATTGCCATTACTGCTATGTTTTGATTTTGTTCGTTCTTGCGGAGAGCAAAATTAGACTTTATCGCGGGATTTGTCGAATGTATGTCAGATATTTAACGTTGGTTAACTCTACAAATCACCTTATTCGTTGTTTTAAAGAAAATATTCATTACCTTTGCATCGTAAAATCTGATAAACATACATTTTTTATAAAGCAATTTGACTGAAGAAATCGATTCAATTCATATACATAACAATCAATAGCTATGTCAAATAACAAAGAGAAACTCTTTGCCGAGTTTACTGCTCCTACCACTCAGGAATGGCTTGACAAGATTCAAGTCGATCTGAAGGGTGCCGATTTCCAAAAACGATTGGTTTGGAGAACAAACGAAGGTTTTAGTGTACAACCTTTCTACCGTAGAGAGGATGTGCTCAAGTTGAAAACCCCTGAAGCTCTTCCCGGTGAGTATCCTTTTGTGCGTGGTAACAAGAAGGATAACAACGTGTGGTGGGTGCGTCAGAACATCAAAGCTGAAGGTGCTGAAGCGCAGAATGCCAAAGCCCTCGACGTGTTGAACAAAGGTGTAGATTCTTTAGGCTTCAAAATCCCCGGCGACAGCGTGAGCGAGGCTTATGTAGAGACACTGCTCAAGGACATCTGCTGCGACTGTGTGGAGCTCAACTTCACCACATGTAAGCGTCATTCGGTGGAGCTCGCCAAGATCCTTACTGCCTATTTCGAGAAAAAAGGTTATGACAAGGAGAAGATAGTAGGTTCTATCGACTGGGATCCCATCGAGAAGATGGTGATGAAGGGCAAGGATGTGACAGCCCTGCTGCCTATCGCTGCAGAGCTCGTTGACGTGCTCAAGGACTACCGTCACTTCCGCTGTGTCGCTGTCAATGCCCTTGCGCTCAATAACGCAGGTGCTTACATCGTACAGGAGTTGGGATATGCACTCGCCTGGGGTAACGAATATCTCCAGATGATGGTGGAACAGGGGGTAGAGCCTACCTTGGCTGCATCTAAGATTAAGTTTAATCTCGGTATCTCAGAAAACTACTTCATGGAGATTGCCAAGTTCCGTGCAGCTCGTCTGCTCTGGGCGGAGATAGTGAAGCAGTATGAGCCTAAGTGCGACTGCGCATGTAAGATGTGCGTCAACGCTACTACCACCTCTTACAATATGACTATCTTCGACAGCTATGTCAACCTGCTGCGTTCACAGACAGAGACCATGAGTGCAGCCCTTGCAGGTGTTCACTCTATCGTGGTTACTCCTTTCGATGACGTTTATGAGCAGCCTACAGAGTTCTCTGAGCGCATTGCACGCAATCAGCAGCTCTTGCTCAAGGAAGAGAGTCATTTCGACAAGGTCGTTGACCCCTCTGCTGGTTCTTATTTCATTGAGGAGCTCACCACCTCTCTGGCAAATGCTGCATGGCAGCTCTTCCTGAAGGTGGAAGAAGAGGGCGGATTCCTCGCTGCCGTGAAGACTGGCACCGTGCAGGATGATATCAATGCTACCAATGCCAAACGTCATGGTGATGCTGGCAAACGCAAGGAGTTTATCCTCGGTACCAACCAGTTCCCCAACTTCACAGAGAAGTCGGAAGGCAAAGCTCCCAAGAGCTGCTGCAAGAGCTGCGGATGCAAGCACAACGACTGCGCTACCGACTTCAAGAGCATCAACGCTACACGTCTTGCTGCCGACTTCGAAGACCTCCGTCTCACCACAGAAAAGAGCGGAAAGGTGCCCACTGCATTTATGCTTACCATCGGTAACCTCGCATGGCGTCAGGCACGTGCACAGTTCAGCGCCAACTTCCTCGCCTGTGCTGGATATAAGATCATCGACAACCTCGGTTTCGACAGCGTAGAGGAGGGTGTTGAAGCTGCTATGAAGGCCGGGGCTGACATCATCGTGCTCTGTTCGAGCGATGAGGAGTATGCTACCTATGCTATCCCCGCCTACCAGTGTGTTGCCGACAAGGCCATGTTCATCGTTGCCGGTGCGCCTGCATGCATGGACGACCTGAAGGCTGCTGGCATAGAGAACTTCATCCATGTGAAGTGTGATGTGCTCGAGACCCTCAAGAATTATAACCAGAAGTTGGGCATCAAATAACAGTAAATAGTCATGAGAAAGAATTTCAAAAACATAGATATCTATGCAGGTATTTCAGCTGCTAACGGCGCTGAATGGCAGAAAGCCAACGGTATCGCTCCCAACTGGAAAACTCCGGAGCACATCGAAGTGAAGCCTGTTTATACGAAAGAAGACCTTGAAGGCATGGAACACCTCGACTTCACTGCAGGTATCCCTCCCTTCCTCCGCGGTCCTTATTCAATGATGTATCCCTTCCGTCCATGGACCATCCGTCAGTATGCCGGATTCTCCACCGCTGAAGAGTCGAACGCTTTCTACCGTCGTAACCTGGCTTCAGGACAGAAAGGTCTCTCTGTAGCCTTCGACCTCCCCACTCACCGCGGTTACGACCCCGACAACGAGCGCGTGGTAGGTGATGTTGGTAAGGCTGGTGTGAGCATCTGTAACGAGGAGAACATGAAAGTGCTCTTCGATGGTATCCCCTTGAACAAGATGTCGGTGTCTATGACCATGAACGGTGCTGTGCTACCCATCCTCGCCTTCTATATCGTGGCAGGACTGGAGCAGGGCGCTAAGCTCGAAGAGATGGCTGGTACTATCCAGAACGATATCCTCAAGGAGTTTATGGTGCGCAATACCTATATCTACCCACCTGCATTCTCAATGAAGATCATCGCTGATATCTTTGAGTACACCTCACAGAACATGCCTAAGTTCAACTCTATCTCTATCTCTGGCTATCACATGCAGGAGGCTGGTGCTACTGCCGATATCGAGTTGGCTTATACGCTCGCCGACGGTATGGAGTATCTCCGTGCAGGTGTGAACGCCGGTATCGATGTGGATGCTTTCGCTCCCCGTCTGTCGTTCTTCTGGGCTATAGGTGTGAATCACTTCATGGAGATTGCCAAGATGCGTGCCGGTCGTCTGCTCTGGGCGAAGATAGTGAAGAGCTTCGGTGCAAAGAACCCCAAGTCGTTGGCGCTGCGTACTCACTCACAGACCTCAGGATGGTCGCTCACCGAGCAGGATCCTTTCAACAACGTAGGTCGTACATGTATCGAGGCCATGGCTGCCGTTCTCGGTCATACCCAGTCGCTCCATACCAACGCCCTCGACGAGGCTATCGCACTGCCTACCGACTTCTCCGCACGTATCGCACGTAACACGCAGATATATATCCAGAACGAGACCAAGGTGTGCAAGCACATCGACCCATGGGCAGGTTCTTATTATGTGGAGAGTCTCACCAACGAGCTCGTTCACAAGGCATGGGAACACATCCAGGAGATTGAGAAACTCGGCGGTATGGCTAAGGCTATCGAAACTGGTGTGCCCAAGATGCGTATCGAAGAGGCTGCCGCACGTACACAGGCACGTATCGACTCTGGCATACAGACCATCGTAGGTACCAACAAGTATCGTCTCGACCACGAAGATCCTATTGATATCCTCGAGGTTGATAACACTGCCGTGCGCAAGCAGCAGGAAGAGTGTCTCGCCAAGGTGCGTGAAGCTCGCGACGAGGATGCTTGCAAGAAAGCACTGGCTGCGCTCACCGAGTGTGTGCGTACTGGTGAGGGCAACCTCTTGGCATGTGCCATAGAGTGTGCTAAGTTGCGCTGTACCCTGGGAGAAATCAGTGATGCCTGCGAAGAGATCGTAGGACGTTATAAAGCAGTAATTAGAACCATATCAGGCGTGTATTCATCAGAGAGCAAGAGCGACAAGGAGTTTGAGTTAGCCTGTCAGCTCACCGAAGAGTTTGCTAAAGAAGAGGGTCGCCGTCCACGTATCTTCATCGCTAAGATGGGACAGGATGGTCACGACCGTGGTGCTAAAGTGGTAGCTACTGGCTATGCTGACTGTGGTTTCGACGTGGATATGGGACCTTTGTTCCAGACACCTGCCGAGGCTGCTCGCGAGGCTGTTGAGAACGATGTGCATATCGTGGGTGTCAGCTCGTTGGCTGCCGGTCACAAGACGCTCATCCCACAGCTCTTTGAAGAACTGAAGAAGTTGGGACGTGAGGATATCATGGTCATCGCCGGTGGTGTCATCCCTGCACAAGACTACGACTTCCTCTACAAGGCTGGCGTGGCTGCTATCTTCGGTCCAGGTACCTCAGTGGCTATGTCGGCTGTGGAGATGATGAAGATTCTCCTCGACAAAGAGTAAGTCCGTGACATCCCGTCCGCAAGGACATTCAGCAATAAGCCTGAGACCGCATTGGCGAGCCTCAGGCTTATTGTTTCTATCAAACTTGCGTTCTATATTCGCGCCATAATCGGCAATTATTTCTTCCTCATTTATTTGTGAGATACACTTTTTCTTTCTACCTTTGCACTTGCAAGATGGTTCGCAACAAGCCGATCAATAGGGAAGGAGGTGAGAATCCTCCACTGTCCCGCAGCTGTAATTCGTTCTTTTGCAGACAAACAATGGATGCCATCGGCATCTGACAGTCACTGAGCATACTCGGGAAGACGTTTGTCATGCAGACGATAAGTCAGAAGACCTGCCATCATTCGCATGAGTTTTGTATGCCTCGAGGATTAGGCCTGCGAAAGACAAGAACTTATGAATATTTTAGAGCTGATAGGCAAGCTTGGAGTGTATCATGCTTTGTCCATGATGGTGATAGGACAGATGCTGATGATAGGGATGCCCATGAAGGGTAGTCCCAAGGGTGAGGACGCCCCACTCATCGACACCCTTCTCCATATAAGGGAGGTGGTGGTGACGGCACGTCAGCCTTTCCATGAGGTCATCCCCGTGCAGCGACTAAAGGGAGAGCGACTGCAACAGCTCAACAGTCAGTCGGTGGCTGATGCCCTCCGTTATTTCTCAGGGCTGCAGATTAAAGACTATGGTGGAGTGGGAGGTATCAAGACCGTGAACATACGGAGCATGGGTACCAATCATCTCGGCATCTTCTACGACGGGATGGAGCTCGGCAATGCACAGAACGGACAGACCGACCTGGGACAGTATTCATTGGATAATGTAGAGGAGATAGCCCTCTATAACGGACAGAAGAGCGATATCCTGCAGTCGGCTGCCGACTATGCCAAGGCTGGAACTGTGTATATACGCACCCGACAGCCACAGTTTGCTGAAGGAGAGCAGACCCATCTGCACATACAGAGCAAATGGGGTGCAAGCAACACCCTCCGCTTATCTACCCTCCTCGAACAGCGTCTCTCCAACAGAACCTCTCTGTCGCTCTCTGTCGGCGGACTCTCATCCAATGGTAAGTATGAGTTCAGATACAAAAGAAAGAACCTCGATGGGACGACCGCCTACGACACCACAGCAGTGAGAGAGAACGGAGATATCTGGGCAGTGAGAGCTGAGGGAAACCTCTTTGGAACACTCTCCGAAGGGACCTGGAACATGAAGGTCTATACCTATCATTCGGAACGTGGCATCCCAGGGGCTATCGTCAATAATGTATGGAGACGAGGAGAGAGGCAAGGCGACCATAACACCTTTGTTCAGGGAGCATGGCAGAAGACACTCTTGCCCTGGCTGACCTCAAGGGTGATGGCCAAATATGCCTACTATAACACCCACTATGTCAACAAAGACACCACGCGCATGCTTATCGATAATACCTATGAGCAGCAGGAGCTATCGCTCTCCACTACCCAGCTCTTCCGACTGAAGGAGCGATGGACGGTGAGTTTAAGTTATGACTTTAAGTGGAACTCACTTGATGCTGATATACAGCGGTTTGTGTATCCTAAGCGACATGCGCACCTCATTGCCCTCGCCACCGCTATCGACCTTGGACAAGTGAAGATACAGAGCAGTGTGGTGGAGACGATAATCAATGACAGGCAGAGGAAAAAGGAGGGCACAACGACGACCGACTGTCTCAGTCCGGCACTCTTTGTCAACTATAGTCCTACCTTCTGGCGCGACCTCTCGCTGCGCGCCTTTGCCAAGAAGAGTTTCCGTATGCCTACCTTCAACGACCTCTACTATACAGAGGTGGGTAACGCTGAACTGAAGCCCGAGAAAGCCACACAATACAACATTGGTTTGGTGGTGGAACACCATTTCACCCATGGACCCCTTGCTTACCTACGTTGGCAGACCGACGCTTATCTCAACAAGGTGGACGACAAGATTATCGCCTATCCCAAGGGAGAGCAGTTTCGATGGACCATGCTCAACCTTGGTGAGGTGGACATCAAAGGCGTGGACCTCGCCTGTGAATTAGGATGGAGACCGGCAAAGAGATGGAGACTCAACACCCGTATGCAATACACATGGCAGCAGGCACGCGACGTGACCGACACCGAGCAGTCGTTCTATCACCATCAGATACCTTATATCCCCTGGCACAGCGGATCGGTGGTGGTGAATATCGTGCATGGAGGATTGAGTGTCAACTACAGTTTTATCTATGCAGGCGAACGATACAGTCAGCAAGAGAACATCGCACGCAACCACCTGCAACCCTGGTACACGAGTGACGTGAGTGCAAGCTACGCCTTTACCGCAATGAAAACACGATGGAAGATAGGGCTGGAGGTGAATAATATCTTCAGTCAGGACTACGACGTCATACTCAACTATCCCATGCCGAAGAGAAACGCTGCTGTGTCGCTCAGTATGGAATGGTGAAAAGAAAAACGATAAGCTAATAAGATGAACAGAATAAGCATAACACAACTGAGTATATTACTCGCGCTCCTCCTTGTTGCCTCATGCCGCGAAGATGAGTTGGTGATGATGAGTGATAGACAACAGCCTGCCACTGCCACCGCCGATGAGAGCGGCATAAGAGGACTCTATATATTGTGTGAAGGGAACATGGGAAGCAACAAAGCCTCGGTGGATTATCTCGACCTCGCGGCGGAGAACGGTACCGTGACCTATTACCGGAACATCTTCGCCGAGCGTAATCCCTCGGAGGTGAAGGAGTTGGGCGATGTGGGCAACGACATCAAAATCTATGGAGAGCGTCTGTGGCTCGTGATCAACTGCTCCAACAAGGTGGAGGTGGCGAGTGCTGCCGACTGTAAGAAGATAGGCAAGATAGATATTCCCAACTGTCGCTATCTCGCCTTTGACAAAGGGTTTGCCTATGTGAGCTCCTATGTAGGACCCGTGATGATGTCGGGCGATGCTCCCCTGGGACGTGTGTATAAGGTAGATACGCTCACCCTGCAGAAGGTGGACTCCATCACAGTGGGCTATCAGCCCGAGGAGATGGCAGTGGTAGATGGACGACTCTTTGTTGCCAACAGTGGAGGTTACAGAGTACCACACTACGACCACACCGTGACGGTGATAGATCTTGCCACCTTCACTGTGGTAGAGACGATAGAGGTGGCGCCCAACCTACACCGATGCAGGGCAGATAAACACGGCCGACTGTGGGTGACTTCACGGGGAGACTATGAGACAATGCCTGGAAGACTCTATGTGATGGAGCAGCGAGGGACGGGAGGATGGACGACAGCCGCCACTTTCGACCTGTCGGTCACCGACCTGAGTATCATCGGTGACTCCGTCTATTATATCAGCAGTTCGCCTATCCAGCAGAATGGGAAGACCGACTGGAGTACGGGCATCATCGATGTTAATAAGTTGGAGACAGTGAGTACACACCTGTCGGAGGCAAAGGAGTTGACTGCCATAGAGCGACCCTACGCACTCATCGTGCACCCTATCAACAGAGATTTCTATCTCCTTGATGCCAAGAACTACCTGTCGAGTGGACAGATGTTTCATTTCGCTGCCGACGGTACGTTCCTTTGGAAGGTTTGGACGAGCGATATCCCTGCCTGCGGTGTGTTCACCAGTAAGGCTATCAGTGGGGGACAGACAACGGAAGAGACTCCTAAACAGCAACGTTATCTCTATGCCGTGGATGAGTATGTGCCCGCTCCAGGACAGTTTGTTAACCTCCTGCCCAAATATGAGGAAGGAGATGATGCCACAACAATGGTTGCTAAATGTACCGAGGCGATAGGAGGCAACCGCGGTGGCACCATCACCCTTGGCAGTTATGGCGGTTATGTTACCTTCCACTTCGACCACCCAGTGAAGAACATCGAAGGCGAATATGACTTCCTTATCACCGGCAATGCCCATTCCGGTAATGCAGAGCCTGGCGTGGTGATGGTGGCAATAGATGAGAACGGAAACGGAAAACCCGATGATACGTGGTATGAACTGCGAGGAAGTGCTGATGAGGAACAGCCACAGAAGATGGTCTATGACTACAGCATCACCTATCAGACGAATGCCATGGGAAATATCCCCTGGACAGATAACCAGGGTAGGACAGGCGAGGTGAAACGAAATGCCTATCATCAGCAGGAGTATTTTCCTGCATGGCTCAAAGGACCGCTCACCTTCACAGGTACGCTACTGCCCTCCAATGTCATGAACAGAGGGAGCGAAGAGACACCTTACTGGGTGCTCAACCCCTTCAGTTACGGCTATGTGGATAATCTGCCTAATAGCGACAGAGAGGGATGTTCCTTCAAAATAGACTGGGCAGTGGACAGAGACCGACAGCCCGTGCATCTCACACATGTTGACTTTATACGCGTCTATTGTGCAGAGAACCAGGAATGTGGATGGATAGGGGAGACCTCAACAGAGGTGACTGGGGCTGAAGACCTGCATGTACCTGCCACCAACTGAAATGAAGAAAGAAATTAGCTAACATTTGTATATTGAATTGAAGTATTACCAACAAAAAAAGTAAAGACAATGAAGAAAATCTACATGCTTGGCATCGCACTCGTGATGTCGTCGATGATGAACACTATGGCTCAGGACAATGTAGTGGTATCATTTGAGAACCAAACACTCAACAGTGATGGTTATTGGATTGGAGAAGTGAATGAGACTGGCGTGGATGACGGTTATGGTGGAACGACCTATACCTGTGGCTACGACGAGAGCATCCTCCATCTCACCACCTCCTATTCGGTGTATTACTGGTCGGGCTATGCTATCTCTAATCGTACGGATACGGTGTTCGCTGATAGTTATGCGGGTGCTGACCAGTATAACTCAGCCGTGGGAAAGGCTCACAGTGGAAACAACTTCTGCGTGGTGTACTCGTATGGACAGACCATCGACATCACCGCTGAAGGTGGTTCGCTCATCAGTGGACTTTATTTCACCAATTCTGCCGTGGATATGCAGTCAATAATGAATGGCGACAGCTATATGGGTGAGGCGTTTAAACAGGGTGACTGGCTGAAGCTCACCGTGACAGGAACAAAGGTTGACGGAACGACTGCCAGTGTGGAGACCTATCTCGCCGACTATCAGTCGGAGAAGGCTGACGACCACTATTTCGTGAAAGACTGGCGATGGCTCGACCTCAGTGCGCTCGGAACAGTGAAGAGTCTGAGTTTTGCGCTCAGCAGTTCACGTGCTAACGATTATGGTATGACCACACCCAACTATTTCTGTATCGATGATATCACCATCCCTGTGACAACAGGTATCAGCAATGCAGCCGCTGAGAGAACCAACGGCATGGCAGCACGTTATAACCTGAACGGATCTAAGGTGGCTGAGACACAGAGCGGTCTGCAGATTGTACGTATGGCCGATGGTACTGTGAAGAAAATAATGAAGAGATGAAGCAACTGCTCCTCTCCCTCTTCATCCTTATCCTCTCCTCTTCGTGCGGTGGCAACAGACAAGGAGCCACCGTGGCGGAGGGGCAGGGGGATACGCTTACGATGAAGTATGCCCAACTGTTGACGATGGTGGAACATTGCAACTATTGGGAGGTGAAGATTGCGAACCCTTGGCGCACAACGCAGGCACTACATACCTACTGGGTAGCGAAGAGTACCAACACTCTCAGTGTGCCACAGGGGGTGACACTCATCAAACGGCCCTTAGACCGTGTCGTTACCTTCTCCACCGTACATGCCGGATTGTTATGTATGCTTCATGCTGAGCAAAAGATAGTGGGCATGACCGACCTCAACTATGTGAAACATCCGCTGCTGCTTAATGCTGTGAAAAAGGGACAGATAACAGATATGGGGAGCGGACTGCAGCCCAATATTGAGCGTATCATAGAGGCAAATGCCCAGGCTCTCTTTGTCTCTCCCTTTGAGAATAGTGGTGGTTACGGAAAGATTGAAACCATAGGTGTGCCGCTGATAGAGTGTGCTGACTATATGGAACCTACTGCTCTCGGACGGGCGGAATGGATGAAGTTTTACGGACTACTCATGGGAGAGCAGCAGACAGCCGACGCTCTCTTCAACGAGGTAGAGAAGGCTTATCTACATCTGAAGAACTATGCCAGACAAACGAAGAGCCGACCTACGGTGATGGTTGACAAGATGGTGGGAAGCGTGTGGTATGTGCCCGGTGGAATGAGTACGCTGGGAGTGATGCTCGCTGATGCTCAGATGAGATATATCTACGCCGATGATGAGCATAGTGGGAGCATGGCTCTCCCTTTCGAAAGAGTGCTTACCGACGCCAAGGATGCCGACATCTGGCTGATGCGCTATGCCAGTAGCCCCGCTGCACCTTATACCCTCACGACCCTCCTCGCTGAACATCATGGTTACGATAGGTTCAAGGCGTGGCAGCAGGGAACATGTTATGGGTGTGACACACGTATGAGCCGACTCTTTGAGGAGACTCCCTTTCGTCCCGACTTCATGCTCAGCGACCTGATAGCTATCGCTCATCCTGAGAGTAAGCGTTCAAGCAGATATTTCTTTAAGATAGAACGCTGACAACCTATCTATTTATCCACAACAGACAAAATGATAAGAATAAGTCATCTCTTCCTGCTCGTCGTGCTCTCCATCGTGCTTTTTGCAATCAATATTCTCTATGGAGCTGTGAAGATCCCGATGAGCGAGACCTTAAGTATCCTCTTTGGAGGAACGGCGACCAACAGCAGTTGGCAGTTTATTATTCTCGATGCCCGACTTCCCCAGGCACTCACAGCCCTGTTGAGCGGTGCTGCACTGAGTGTGTGTGGACTGTTGCTTCAGACAGCATTCCGCAATCCCTTGGCTGACCCCTCAATCTTCGGTATCAGCAGTGGAGCAGGCTTGGGTGTGGCATTGATTATCCTCTTTTTCGGAGGCAGTGTCAGTGTGGCAGGAAGCAGTATGAGTGGATTTGTGGCTATCCTCCTTGGGGCTTTCCTCGGAGCGATGGCAGTGATGGCAATCATCCTCTTTCTATCTACCATCGTGAGGGGGTATGTCACCCTACTTATTGCAGGTATCATGGTGGGGTATCTTAGTTCTTCCGCCATCTCACTGCTCAACTTCTTCTCTACGGCAGAAGGGGTGAAGTCGTATCTGGTGTGGGGAATGGGCAGTTTCAGTGGGGTGACGATGGCACAGATGCCTCTTTTTGCCTCTATCATCCTGTTGGGTCTTATGTTTTCGCTCATGTTAGCCAAACCCCTCAACACCCTGTTGCTCGGTCAGCGTTATGCCGAGAACCTCGGTGTCAACGTGAAACGACTGCGTTTCTTTCTTCTGTTGATCACCGGACTGCTCACGGCGGTGGTGACAGCTTATTGCGGTCCTGTGTCGTTTATAGGTCTTGCCGTTCCTCATGTGGTAAGACTACTCTTTCCTACAGACAACCACCGTTTCCTTTTGCCCATGACGATGCTCTTTGGCGCTTTGGTGTCGTTGTCGTGTAATCTTGTGTGTGTATTGCCTGGAACGCTGGGCACGCTGCCTATCAATGCGGTGACCCCGCTGATAGGTGCTCCTATCATCCTACGTTTCCTTATCAGACAACAGAACGTATGAATCCCTTATTCCTCGGTCATCTTATCCGATGAGCGGAGCGCATTGAGGATAGAGTGGCGCACGTCGGGACTGATTTTCTCTATCTCGCCAAAGAGCTGCCGCACACTGTCGCGGCGTGAGATATGTTCATGAGGGCACTGTTTTCGCTGGGGAAGATAAGCAGCCTCTTCGGCATAGAGGCGTATCGTTTCCTCTTCTATCATACAAAGGGGACGGATGATGCTGAGTGGCATCTTGCGCATCTTCATCAATGCCGGCATGGCAGCAAACTGACCCTGATAGAAAAGGTTGAGGAGGGCGGTATGTACCACATCGTCGAGATGATGTCCCAAGGCTATCTTATTGCATCCCAACGCCTGAGCTTTGTTGAACATCACTTTACGACGGTGCCATGAGCAGAGGAAACATACAGGTTTCTTGGTGGGAATGCTGTCGTCGAAGCTCGTTGTCTCGACATAGAGCGTCACTCCCAAACGGGCTGCAAAAGACTGGAGATAAGTGGTGTCCGACTCGTAGTTGACATTGGCCATGCGAACATGGATGGCAGACACCCTAATGGCTGGTCGGTGGATGCGCGCCTGCTCAGCAAGGAGTTCAAGGAGCAGCAGCGAGTCTTTGCCACCCGACAGACCGACAAGGATATGGTCGCCGTCTTCAAGAAGATGGTAGGTGGAGCAGGCCTCATGGAACCGTTTGACGAGCTGTTTCTTCATTTCATGAATACGAGATAGACGGCACAGATGATGAGGAAGAAGGCGAGGATGTGGTTCCAATGCAGCGACTGTCCCTGAAACAGGATGTTGGCTATCACGGCAAAGACACCGAGACTGATGCACTCCTGGATGACCTTGAGCTGAACGAGATTGAAAGGACCACCATTGCCGACGAAACCCAATCGGTTGGCTGGCACCTGACAGCAATACTCGAAGAAGGCGATGAGCCAAGAAAAGAGAATCACTACGATGAGTGGCCAATGAGCAGAGGTGCCCGACTGTTGCAACTTCAGATGACCATACCAGGCCAAGGTCATAAAGATATTACTCAGGACGAGTAAAAGAATTGTGTAGAATCCGTTCATTATCAAATATTGTTTTCCGATGCAAAATTACGATATTTTATTTATAAAGAAGATGCCAACGCATAGTTTTATTAGTTAATATGCTTGTCATATCAGCAGAATGTGTTACCTTTGTATCACGATTTAAGTATTGATAAGATTAGCAGTTCATTCGAAGACAATGAGATTTCAAGGAGATTATAATCGTCCCAACGACTATCTTCATTTGGTGGTGAAGAAACAAAGTATATTGTTAGACTTCCTCTTGGAGAATGTCACCTCTACGCGCTCGAAAATAAAGGCTACGCTGGCAGGAAGGGGTATCAAGGTGAATGGCAAGACCATCACACAATATGATTTTCCGCTGAATGTGGGCGACAAGGTGGCGGTGAGCAAGAGTAAGCGAAACCAGCAGGGTTTCAAGAATCGATTTGTGAAGATTGTCTATGAAGACCGATGGCTGATAGTGGTGGAGAAGAACATCGGCATCCTCTCTATGGCTGCCGGACACTCATCACTCAATGTGAAGGCTGTGCTCGACGACTATTTCCTGAAATCGAAACAGAAATGCAGGGCGCATGTGGTGCATAGGCTTGACAGAGACACCAGTGGACTAATGGTCTATGCAAAGGATATCGATACCGAACAGGCGTTTGAACACGACTGGCACAACATCGTTTACGACAGACGTTATGTGGCTGTGGTGAGTGGTGAGATGGAGAATGACGAGGGCACCATAGCCAACTGGTTGAAGGATAACAAGGCGTATATCACCTATTCATCACCTGTTGACAACGGAGGAAAATATGCTGTCACCCACTACCATGTGTTGAAACGTAGCACTGAACACTCGTTGGTGGAATACCGATTAGAGACAGGAAGGAAGAACCAGATAAGGGTACATTCGGCTGATATGGGACATCCTGTGTGTGGCGATGTGAAATATGGTGACGGCAACGACCCGCTCCATCGGCTCTGTCTGCATGCTTATGTCCTCTGTTTCACCCATCCTGTAACGGGTGAACGTATGGAGTTTGAAACAATGATACCTGCTGCCTTCCGTCATCTGTTCTGATGGAAGGAGCATCAATACCTATAAAGATGACAAGTATTTCTGCTTATCTCCTGCTCCTCCTCTTTATTGTGGTGGCTGTCGTCCTGATAAAGAAGGTGGCAGGCTGCTTGGTGAAGACCATCATCGTGAGCATCCTTTTCACTGTGCTCTGTGCCATAGGCTGGTATGCCAAACAACAGGGACTTATCTGACCTGCTGTAAGTTGGTACTGACCATAGCAATACTGATATTCAGATAGATGAGAGGATGAGACCAGCGGCAACGGTGAGTCCATAGATAAAGATGTTGCGTGCCGTGTGGCCGAGACATCTGTTGAGTTCTTTGCCCTCCCATATCTTATTCATCTCAGCATAAGTAAGGAGATGAAGAAGGAGATAGAAGGTGGAGAGGACGAAGGCGAGGGCACATCCCTGGAATACAAAGACCAAACCGAAGAGATAACCCGTAAGACCGCATAGGAGATAGGCCATCATACTCTTCTTCTCGCCGAGGCGCACCACGAGGGTCATCTTACCGGCTTGCCTGTCGGTAGTGCGGTCGCGGAAGTTGTTGACGAGGAGCAGGGCATCGATAACCAGACCACAGGCGACAGAAAGGATGAAGACCGTGAGCGTGACAGTGTGCATCTGAATATAATAGGTGATGCACACGGGGATGATGCCAAAGAACACCAGTACCAATACGTCGCCCCAACCATGATAGGAGAGGTGGGTGGTGTAGAGGAAACAGAAGACCACACACAGTAATCCGATAAGCAGCATCTCCAACCCACCATAGAACAACAGGGGCAGACCGCAGAGACATGCCAGACAGGTGGTGAGCGCGATGGCGTGTTTCATGGCATGGAGACTCACCCAACCCTCAGCACAGGCACGACGTGGACCAAGTCGCGTCTCGCGGTCGTCGGTCCCTTTGGCAAAATCAAAGAAATCGTTGATGAAGTTGGCATCAATCTGCATGATGAAAGCAAAGAGCATGCAGAGCGTAGCTGCCTTGAAATTAAACTCCCATCCCTCGATTTTTCTTAGGTCATACCATGCCATGGCCAGGCCCAGTATTACCGGTACGGCGGCTCCAGAGAGTGTCTTGGGACGAGCTGCCAGTATCCATGCCTTGAGAGAGTTTTTCTTCACTTCTGTTTTTTGAGGGTTCATGCACTTTATTTTTTTACTTACTGCTTGCAAAAGTAATCAATAATGCTTAAATTTGCAAGCACACAATCAATTCTTTTATATGCGTCATCCCTCGTTAGACCTTGTCTCTTTCATAGAACAGAACATCCTTCCCCGTTATTCAGAGTTTGATATGGCACACAACATCTATCATGTGAATGGTGTCATCCGTCGCTCACTTGCCTTGGCACTGAAGTTGGGTGCCAATATCAACATGACTTATGTCATTGCAGCCTATCATGACATAGGGCTCTCCGGACCGCGTGCCGTACACCATCTCACAGGAGGAAAGATTCTCGCCAGTGATGCACGGCTGAAGAGGTGGTTTTCTCCGCAGGAGATACTGTTGATGAAGGAGGCGGTGGAGGACCATCGCGCCTCTGCCTCACACAGTCCGCGTAGTATCTATGGGAAAATTGTTGCCGAGGCCGACCGCAACCTCCTGCCCGATGCTGTCTTCTCGCGTGCCATACTCTATGGGCGCGACCACTGTCCCGAACTGGATGAGGAGGGTCAATGGAAACGTTTCGAGGAGCACATGGAGAACAAGTATGGTGAGGATGGGTATGTCAAACTGTGGATAGCCAACTCGGAGAATGCTGAGCATCTCAAACGTCTGCGTGCTATCATCGCAGACAAACAGCAGCTCTCTGCCCATTACCAGCGACTGCTCGGAGAGATTGTTCTCGGGAAAATCAATCCCGAATGGCTTTAGCCGATGTACCCCATAGCTTGACGTGAAACAACATAACATCAGAAAAGAGAAATGAAAATCAATCGTCGCACCTTGATGTGCTGTCTGCTAAGCGGGTGGATGGCATTGCAGGCAAGAGGTCAATATGCTACTGCAGATTATCAGTCGCCCAATCCTATCATCAACGATGGCTATTCTGCCGACCCCTCGGCGCATGTCTTTGGCGATACCCTATGGGTCTATCCCAGTCATGACAGAGACGATGCGCGCTCTTTCTCTATGGAAGACTATCACGCCTATTACACTACAGACATGCGGCAATGGCACGATGCTGGGGTCATCTTCAATCCTATCAGACAGACGACCTGGGCAAAGGGCGAGGCGTGGGCACCCGACTGTGTGGAGAGAAACGGGAAGTATTATCTCTACTATCCTACAGATAAGAGACATATCGGTGTGGCTGTGGGAGATTCGCCACGTGGTCCTTTCCACGACCCCTTAGGTCATCCGCTGATATCTATCGACACCGAGGGTGTTGTGTGCGACAGAGATTTTATCGACCCTGCAGTCTTTATCGATGAAGATGGACAGGCTTATCTCTTTATGGGACAGAACACGGTGTGTGCCGTGAGACTCAACGAGGATATGATATCGTATGACGGCAAGGTGCATATCATCGAGGGGACACGCGATTTCTTCGAGGCTGTATGGGTGCATAAGCGTAACGGCATCTATTATATGTCCTATTCTGACGGACCTTTCCGTGGGCATGAACCACGCATCACCTATGCTACCTCCAACAGTCCCTTAGGACCTTATACCTACCGCGGTGTGGTGCTTGATGCTGTCAGCAGTGGAACGAATCATCATTCGATAGTTAACTATCAAGGCAACGACTATCTGTTTTATCACACTGCCGACCTCTCAAGAAGTCTGGCATCCGACTATCACTGTGGGGTAAGGCGCTCGGTGTGTTTCGAACCGCTCAGTTATGATGCAGAAGGAAACATGTTGAAGGTGAGACAGACGGTGAATCCCGACAGACTGAACATCGACCATCTCACACCACGACGCAGGGCGGATATGCTTGCAGGAACGGTGCGTCAACCCAAGATAGCAAAGATGACGATGCTGGCGGCAGCACCGCTCACTGTCAGTGAACTGCAGCTGATGATCGACAGTTGTTCACGCCGTGGTGGAGGCAGACTGTCTCTTGCCAAAGGACTGTATGAGATGGATGGACCCCTCGTGCTGAAGAGTGGGGTGGAACTCCATCTCTGCGATGGTGCCATGCTGAGGTTTACCTCCAATCCCGATGCTTATCTCCCTGTGGTGCCAACGAGATGGGAAGGTGTCGAACTCTTCAACCGCTCTGCCATGATAAGGGCGTATGGGGAAGAGAATATCGCTATCACGGGCGAAGGAACAGCGACGATAGTGGCTGGAGGCGAGGTGATGGCAAGGTGGGGCATGCCCATAGGTACCGATGACTTTGAGGAGAATATCCACGGTACGCATGGGGAGACACCTGAGAAGAATGATGTGGAGAGGTTGAGGACGATGGGAGAACAACTGGCGCCCCTTGCTGATCGTGTATTTGGAGAAGGGACAAAGTTGCGCCCATGTGCTATAGAACTGAACGGATGTAAGAAGGTGCTGATAGAGGGTATCACACTTAAGGACAGTCCTTTCTGGTGTATCCATCCCCTCTACTGTGAGGATGTGACGGTGAGAGGAGTGACCATCGATTCCCATTTCCCCAACAACGATGGCTGTGACCCTGAGTCGTCGAAGAGGGTACTGATAGAGCGATGCACGTTCCGCACCGGCGATGATGCCGTGGCTATTAAGGCGGGGCGTGATGCCGATGGAAGAAGAGTGGGGAAGAGTTGCGAAACAATCATCATCCGCAACTGCCAGTTCTTCAGCAAGTGCAACGGATTGTGTATCGGTTCGGAGATGTCGGGCGGTGTGAAGGATGTGTATATGATGGATATCGAGATAGGTGAGGTGAAGAATGCGCTGCTTTTCAAGTCGAACCTCGACCGCGGTGGATTCATTACAAATGTTTATGTTGACAACATCGATATTGCTGGTGCTGCCGGTGCGGTGTTACGTTTTGAGACGAATTACTTCGGTTATCGTGGAGGACAGTGTCCGGCACGTTATGCCCATTTTGATATCCGTCATGTAAGGGCAAGGAATGCGGGTGCCTATGCCATCTATTATGACGGCAATGAGGCTGAACCTATCACAGATGTAAAGGTAGAGGATTTTGTTGTAGAGAATGCCCTCCACCCACATTATCTGTTTAAGACGCGCGACTGCTCCTTCATCTCCTGCCGAGTCAATGGAAAAGCGCTCCCTACACTGTTGAAAGAGAGTAGAGAGCGCCAGTCGTGTGATGTGTGGTAACCGCTTATTCCTCGGTGTAGAAAAGGATGAGACGTGTGAGTGCCTGTCGGCACACTGCGCAAAACTCTTTCTCCTCGTTAGTGCGCATGCGGCAGTTGTCAGCACCGCGATAAACCCCTTTGGTGAGATAACCGCCCCCTTCTACCAGTGATGCCTTGCCCTCGTCGATGAGGTTCTGCCATTTCTTTGTGAAGTCGCAGAGTGTGGTAATGTTAGGTTCCCATGGTTCAGTGGTGGAGAAATACATCGGGTCGGAATCTCCGTAGGCATACTCATCGCCCAGTCCTCCGAAACTGTGTCCGAACTCATGCACGACGACGGGTTCGAAGGCTGTCCCTTGGGTATAGCTGAGGTTGTAGGAGTTGTAGATTCCTCCACCACCATACTCGGCAGTGTTGACCAGCACGATGATATGCTCGTAGGGCAGACCAGTCAGCAGGTTATGGAGCTGTTTGAGATGGAGGGTGGTGAGGTATCTGTTGCTGTAGAACGTGTCGAAATGCGAACGTATGGCTGTGTTGAGCCAGATGTTTTTGTGAGGGATACTCGTTCCTTTGTCCTCTGAGACACTCTTCACGGCGATGATGTTGAAGCGGTCGCTCATCTCACTAAAAGGACGGTGGGCAAAGAGTGCACGGGTGGCTTTCTCTGCATCGGCAAGGAAGTGTGGCATCTCGTCAGCTTGATAACCCTCGGCAACAAAGGCAATGTTGATGCAGCGTGTGCTGTCGGCAGCAGGATGAAGGGTGGTGTAGGGCAGGCAACGCTCACCGGTATGACGGATGAGAATGTCGGTAGGATCAACCTCGTGGTCTAAGGCTGCCATCACCCTGTTGTGATAGTCGTTGAGTTCGACATGGATATTCACCTTGTTGCGTGGAAAGGGGATGAGAAACACATTTTCAAACGATTTACTACACCTCTTGGCTTCGTCGGTGGCAAGCCATTCCTGGAAGAGTGTGGAGAATGAGTGTTTATATACTACTTTTCCTGTTGCCTTGTCGCTCACGATGATGCGCCCGTTGCCAGCCAAGGGGAGCGAGTCGAGATGATGGCGACGTCCATACCAATGTGGTGAGCGTGAGAGTTCATCGACATAGATGGCCTGGTGATTAGCATCGCCGGCAAAGGTATAGTCGAGGCGGAGGGTAGCATCAGTGAAAAACTCGTCGAAGTGCTGTGCATGCACTGTGGTGGCATAACCAGCAATGAGCCACAATAGGGCGAATAACGTGTGTTTCATTGTTGTTGCATTAAGTCTTGATATAATTTTTGTATGTAGTCACGTTCCCAGTCTTTCTCATGATATCGCTTTCTGTCAAATAACATGATGTCGATATCTATATCAATGAGTGTCGGTGTATCGATATACTGATGTCTTCCCAACATCTGTTCCGTTAGTTTTGTCTTAGCGAGGAGCAGTGGGTAGTCATCATCGGTGGTGCCGAGAATCATCTGATTGAGAAAGTCGGTTGAGGAGCATCCAAAGGGTGAGGTGAGCAGAGGTGGTGTGACCGCAGTGATCTGCAGATATTGCTGCAGTTGCTTTACGGCCTGTTGCAATCGGTCATATTGCTGACGGTGGTTGCTTCCAAGTGTTATGACTACTTGATGGGTAGGCATGATTAAAAAAAACTACTGATAGTTTTTAAAAAAAACGGCTGCATCAAACATCTTTGACACAGCCCTTGTATTCTTGCGGTGCGTACGGGACTCGAACCCGTGACCCCATGCGTGACAGGCATGTATTCTAACCAACTGAACTAACGCACCAATTTCGTTGTTTTTTTAACGGATGCAAAGGTAGTTACTTTATTTGATATCTCCAAATATTTTGGCGGAAAATTATAAAAATCTGCTGAAAAGATAGGCATTTTGGTAGTTTTCACCATCAAAAAGCCAGTCTTTGAGCGTATTATTTTTCTCAAACCCCTGTTTGTTGAAGAGCCGTATAGCCACTTCGTTGCTCTCGCTAATCACGGCATAGAGCTGATGGAGATGGAGGATGCGGTGGGCATAGCGGCATGTTTCCTGCAACGTGGCTTTGGCATAGCCCCGTTGGCGGTGGTTCTTACTGATGACGATGCCTATCTCGGCGCGCTGGTGTGTAGGCGAGAAGTTGATGATGTCGAGCAGTCCGATGGTCTGATGAGTGTCGTCCTCTACGATGAGTCTTACCTGTCCGTCGGCATAGATGTCTCCTGTGCTCTGCGCGATATAGTCGTGGAGCAGATAGCGCGAGTAGGGAACGTTGGTTACACCCACCTGCCACACGTTAGTGTCATTCTCTATATCGTAGAGAAAGTCGAGGTCTTCAGGCTCCATGGCTCTGAGATGGACAACGGGGAGTGTTGATGACTGGGTGGATGAAGTGTTGCCGATGGTCATGAGATGATTTCTGATGGTGTGATGATGACGTTCATCGAGTGGTGATAGATGCCTATGCGCACATCTGATGCCGACAGCTTTTCAAGTTGGGTGAGCATCTCTTTATACGCGAGTGATGTAGCATCGAAGACGATGATGGTATGCGGGGGTAGCTGTTGAGGAAACTGTTCCACGAAAAAGGCATCAAGACCGCGGCGCTGTATGATTTTTTTGATGGCATCCTCACTTTCGCTGCTCCCTTTGAGGAAGAGGTAATGGGGCGGGGTAGAGGAAGCACTGACGGAGAAACCAAGTGATTTCTTCATGCGCTGTGTGAGCATCGATACCAGGGCAATGAGTGCCTTGAAGTAGATGGCGATGATGATGGGCAGGGTGATGAAGAGGTTGAGCTGGCCATAGTGTTTCTTGAAGAAGATATGCATCGCTTGATAGAAGACATGGACATAGCGGAACGAACTCTTCTGTGTGCTTTCGCCCTTATAGTGGAGGATGGTGGCAGGGTGATACCAGTTGTGATAACCACCTTTTAGCAGTCGGTAGGAGAGGTCAATATCTTCGCCATACATGAAGAATTGCTCGTCTAACAGTCCTATCTCGTTAAGCGCCTTACGTCTGAGCAGGCAGAATGCTCCACTCACTATCTCTATCTCCTGTTCACAGTCCCAGGGGAGATAACTCATGTAATACTTGCCGAGTTGCCGATTTTGCGGGAAATGCTTACATAGTCCGCTCATCTTAAAGAATGATGTGAGTGGTGAGGGGATGCCTCGTCTCGATTCCATTGCTTTTGTTCCGTCTGCATTGAGCATTCTCACACCGAGGGCTCCGCTGTCGGGATGGGCATCCATAAAAGTGATGACCTCGTTCAGTGTGTCCTCGCCAACGATGGTGTCGGGGTTGAGTAGCAGCACATATTCGCCTGTTGACTGTCTGATACCGATGTTGTTGGCCCTGGCAAATCCCACATTGTGCATGTTTTCTATCAGGGTCACTTCGGGATGGTTGCGACGGATGGCACTCACAGAGTGGTCGATGGAGTGGTTGTCAACCACTATCAGTTCTGCCTCTATCCCCTGTGTGGCGCGCTTCACGCTGTCGAGACACTGTGAGAGATAGTATCTCACGTTGTAGTTGACTATGATTACAGATAGCTTCATCGCTACATTATTCGTTAGGTTCTTTATCCTCTTTCTTCTCTATCTCATCCTTTTCCCAGTTGATGGTGAGTCGCATCTCATTCTCCATGCGCGCTCGGGTGGGACAAATGAATATCGAAGTGATAATAAGGATGACCCACAGATAGAAATAGGAGGGGTTGCAGAAGATATAATAGCTTATGATGCAGGCTGTTTGGAGAAAAAACAGGATGGCTATTCTCAGCGTGGAGAGCTTATTGTAAGCTGTCTGTTGTTGTTTGTCAATCATGCGTCGGATGCTTTTCATTCTCATCATCCACAGGGAGAAGGGGATGACAGCAAGCGTGATGAGGATGAGACAGGTGGAGAGCAGGAAATCGGAGGCATCGAGCACCCTTGTCTCAGGGAAATACTCGGTGTATTCTAAAATGGCGAGCATGATGATTTGGCAGAGCCAGCTGATGCCGAATAATATCTTGAGTTTGGTTAATACTTTTTTCATGGGTAATCTTTCGTTGAGTTTTATAGGTCAATGCGGTTGGCGATGGCTCTTCCGAGCGTCACCTCATCGGCATATTCCAGTTCGTCGCCCACGGCTATGCCTCGTGCTATCACCGTTGTCCTCACCTTATAGGGGGCGAGTTTGCGCTGTATGAAGAAGTTGGTTGTGTCGCCCTCCATCGTTGGGGAGAGTGCAAAGATAACCTCTTTCACTTCGCCTGTCGCCACCCGTTCCACGAGAGAGTCGATGGTGATGTCGCTCGGTCCTACACCGTCCATGGGTGAGATGATGCCCCCCAACACGTGATAGAGTCCTAGATACTGCTGTGTATTCTCAATGGCGAGCACATCCTGTATGTTCTCCACTACGCAGAGTGTTGTGGCATCGCGTCGGGGGTTGGCGCAGATAGGGCAGAGGTCGGCATCGCTGATGTTGTGACAGCGCCGACAATACCTTATTTCATTACGTGCACGCGATATACTGTCGGTAAAGCGTTTCACCTCTTCTTGGTCTTGTTTCAGCAGGTGGAGCACCAGACGGGTAGCGGTCTTTCGTCCTATGCCGGGCAATAGTTGAAAGGCGCCTACGGCATCTTCAAGCAGTTTAGAGGGGAAGGTCTGATTTATCATGTATGTCATTGTTTTTGTTATGATTCTATCTCGCTGAGTTCCAACCATCTCATACCTTTGGTGTCGAGTTCTTCTTTAACTTGAGCCAGGCGCTTGCTCATTGTCGTGATGCGTTCCACATCGGTGAGATTGCCGCACAGTGCTTCTTCTATGTTTCTCTGCTCTTCCTCGAGTAGTGCGATGTCTTTTTCTAACTGTTCGAGTTCACGCTTTTCCTTGTAGGTCATCTTGCGTTTCACCTGCATATTGGCGGTTTCGCTCTTCCTGTCGGCTGGTGTCTTAGTTCTGCTGTCGTTCTTGGGTGCAGTGTTTTTGTCTTCCTGCTGACGCTCTGCCCACGCACGGTATTGGGTGTAGTTGCCTGGAAAATCCTGTATGTCGCCCTGTCCCTTAAAAACGAGGAGATGATCAACGACCTTATCCATAAAATAGCGGTCGTGGCTCACAACGATGACACATCCTGGGAAGTCGGCGAGATATTCTTCGAGTATCTGCAGGGTGACGATGTCCATGTCGTTAGTGGGTTCATCGAGCACCAGGAAGTTGGGGTTACGCATCAGTACCGAGCAGAGATAGAGTTTCCTGCGCTCACCGCCGCTGAGCTTATACACGTAGTTGTGTTGCTGTTCGGGGGTGAAGAGAAAATGTTGCAGCAGTTGGGATGCTGAGAGATGTCTGCCGTTGCCCAGACTGATGTCGTCGGCGATGTCGGTGATGATGTCTATCACTTTCTTGCTTTGTTCAAACTTAAGTCCTTCCTGCGAGAAATAGCCGAATCTCACAGTCTCACCTACAACGAACCTACCCTCGTCGGGCGCAACCTCGCCCAGTAGCATCTTGATGAAGGTAGATTTGCCTGTGCCGTTGTTGCCCACGATGCCCATTTTTTCGAACCGTGAGAAGTTGTAGTAGAAGTTTTTTGTTACAATACAGTCATCGCTCCATTTCTTTGTAACATATTGACATTCAAATATTTTATTGCCAATATACACATTGGTGGCTTTCAGTCTCATCTGTCGCTCTTCGATGCGCTGCTTAGCCACCTTCTCCAGTTCGTAGAAAGCCTCTTCGCGGTAGCGTGCTTTGTGTCCTCGTGCCTGCGGCATCCTTCTCATCCATTCCAGTTCGGTGCGATAGAGGTTATTGGCTCTTGCCACTTCCGCCCGTTTGGCATCTATGCGCTGTTGACGTTTCTCGAGGTAATACTGGTAGTTTCCTCGGTAGGTATAGATGGTTTTGTCGTCGAGTTCGATGATAACGGAGCACACCCTGTCGAGGAAGAATCTATCGTGTGTCACCATGAGCAGCGAGCGGTTGCCTCGGGCGAGATAGCCCTCCAGCCACTCTATCATCTCCAGGTCGAGGTGGTTGGTTGGTTCGTCGAGGATGAGCAGGTCGGGGTCGGTGATGAGCACGTTAGCCAGCGCCACCCTTTTCTGTTGTCCGCCCGATAGTTGATGCATGGGTTGGTCGAGTCTTACTATCTTGAGTTGGGTAAGTATCTGCTTGGCTTTCAGCACCATCTCGTCGTTGCCCTGATGATTGAAGCAGGCGTCGAGCACTGTGTCGTTGGGGTCAAACTGGGGGGTCTGTTCGAGCATGCCTACTTTGATGTCGCGTCGGAAGACGATACTGCCCGCATCCCAACCCTCCTTGCCGCACAACACAGAGAGCAGTGTCGATTTGCCCGTGCCGTTTTTGGCGATGAGTCCAACGCGCTGACCTTCAGCTATAGAGAAACTAATGTCGTTGAAGAGCACGAGCGACCCGAAGGTTTTTGTGAGGTGCTGAACATCGAGCACAGGGGAGAATTTAGCCATTTTCTTGCAGCGCTTTGTTGATGCTGTCAATATAGTCTAAGAGTTCCTCTTTTCCCTGTCTTTTCTCCGATGAGGTGACAAAGATTGGTGGCAACTCTTCCCAGGTCACTTCGAGCGTTTTTTTGTATCCCTCAAGGTTGGCCTTAGCCTTTCCTGCCGTCAGTTTGTCGGCTTTTGTAAAGACGAGAGAGAAGGGGATACTGCTGGCACCCAGCCATTCGATAAACTCGAGGTCAATCTTTTGTGGTTCGAGGCGTATGTCGATGAGTACAAAGACGTTAACGAGTTGTTGACGTTGTAGGATATAACTGCGAATCATCTGGTCGAGGCGTGCTATTTCCTTTTTAGAGCGTTTGGCATAGCCGTAGCCTGGCAAATCGACCAAGTACCACTCCTTATTTATTATAAAGTGATTGATGAGTAGGGTCTTTCCAGGTGTAGCCGATGTTTTAGCGAGGTTTTTTCGCCCGCACAACATATTGATAAGGCTCGATTTCCCCACGTTCGAACGACCGATAAACGCATACTCGGGCTTGGTGTCTTTAGGACAGAGGGAGATAGTTGGAGCACTGAGTGAAAATTCAGCTTCTTTGATAATCATAATTATTTTGTTCTTATTGGTGCGCAAATATAAGAAAATAAAATGAGTTACACAAAAAAGCGCCGTGTTATTCGAAGAATACAGTGTAGGTCGAAGACTTTGGTGGACTACAATCTTATGTTTAGTAATAACTGGCGGCTATAGTTGAAAACAACAAGAGCACCCTGAGCACAGCTCAGAGTACCCTTGGGTATATGATAACAAGTAACTTTCACTCTTTATGGGTAAAAGCGTGGGAGTCTTAATTTTTTCTCCCAATGATTCCCTGCATCAGACAGCAGTCGAGGATGGTAATGGCAGCCATTGCCTCAACAATGGGGACAGCACGAGGCAGTACACAGGGGTCGTGGCGCCCCTGCGCCGTGAATGTCACCTCTTCGCCCTTGCAGTTGACAGTGGTCTGCTCACGGAGCAGTGTTGCTACGGGTTTGAAAGCCACGCGGAAAAAAATATCCTCGCCGTTGCTTATGCCCCCCTGGATGCCGCCGCTGTGGTTGGTGGCTGTGCGCACCCTGCCATCCGCCATGACGAAGGCATCGTTTTGCTGTCCACCCCGGGCAGTCACCCCGCCAAAGCCTTCGCCATATTCAAATCCCTTCACGGCATTGATGCTCAGCATCGCGTGCCCGAGCAGTGCGTGAAGTTTGTCAAACTCAGGTTCGCCCAGTCCCGTAGGACAGCCCTTCACCACGCAGGCGATGACACCTCCGATGGTGTCGCCTTCTGCCTTCACCTCGGTGATGAGCTGCTCCATCTGTTGCGCCACCTCAGCATCGGGACAGCGCACGGCGTTGGTCTCGGTGAGTGAGAGGTCGAGGTCGTTGTAACACTGCTGGAGTGCGATGGGTCCCACCTGCTGAGTGTAGGCATGAATTGTGATACCTAACTTCCTCAGAGCGAGTTTCGCCAAGGCACCAGCCACGCATCGGGCGATGGTGATGCGCGCCGATGAGCGTCCGCCACCGCGGTGGTCGCGCACACCATATTTCTCCCTGTAGGTATAGTCGGCATGAGATGGTCTGAAGAGTTCGCGCAGGTTATCGTAGTCCGAAGAGTGTTGATTGGTATTCTGCACGATGAACCCTATAGGGCACCCTGTGGAGACCCCTTCGAAGACACCGCTTAGCAGTGTGACAGTATCAGGTTCCTTTCTGCTCGTAGTCAGTTTGCTCTGACCAGGTCGCCGCCTGTTGAGTTCTTGTTGTATGAAATCGATGTTGATAGGTATGCCAGCAGGCATACCATCAACTACGCCGCCAACGGCAGCCCCATGACTCTCGCCAAACGTGGTGACGGTGAAGAGATGACCGAAGGAATTTCCCATGTTAGCAGCTACCATGATGATGACCGCATCCGCATCCGCAGTCGCCCTTATCTCCCTCGCACTGATGATCGTCGCAGTTGCAGTCGCCTCCGCAGTCGTGACATCCACAGCCACAACCTTCGCCACTGAGACGAGCCAGCATGCCCTGAATCTCATTGTTGGTGGCTTCACGTTTCTCTACTACCTCACCAGCGAAACGGAGAGTCTTGCCTGCCAAAGGATGATTGAGGTCGAGCTTCACCTTTTCGTCGGTGATGGCGAGCACCTTGCCGTAGAATCGGTTGCCTTCCTCGTTCTGTAGGGGGACGATAGCATCCACGAAGATATTCTCGTGGTCGAAATGGCCATTGATGCTGAACGTCTCGCGATCGAGCTCTATGACGCGGAAGTCCTCGTAGTTGCCGTAAGCCTCTTCCTTAGTGAGTGTGAAATCAAACTTTTCTCCTGTCTGTAGGGGGAGAATCTTGTTTTCGAAGGCATCAATAGTCATGCCAAAACCACTTATCCACTGGAAGGGTTCAGCCTTGGGAGCCTCCTCTATCAGTGTCTGTTCACCGTTCTCATCGGCATAGAGTTGGTAGCTCACTGCCACATAAAAATTTTGCTTTTCCATATTGAAAGAATGATATATCTGTTTTATGTATATATATATTA